>JBAYPC010000065.1:0-9846 GCA_041677905.1 Alkalispirochaeta sp.
ATGTTTTCCGGAAATTGCGGAAGCGAATCGATGTGGTTTGCAAGCTCATCGGAGATTTTCGACAGATTTTCTACCTTGGTTTGATCCATGGGAATCACCAGGCGCGCAACAGTCTCGTTGTGTTCTACGTCGATATCAAAGGACTCTTCGTCCAGCCCGAGCTTTTTCAGCATGAGTACCAGAATGACGATACCCAGACCGGCTCCTTCGCTGTCGTCCAGGACGGTGGTCATCGCCTCTTCCATCGTCCGGAATGCCCGGGACCTGGCGATGCGGTCGTAAATACGGATCTGTTCTTTTCTGGTGATTATCGTGTTGTTGGCAACCCGAATGTGCAGGTCTCGGCCCTGAATCTGGAAGGCGACCCGGACGTAGAGTTTTGCCGCTTCCTGCTTTTCCAGCCAGTAGGTGATGTTATCCAGGGTCTCCTGTTTGAAAGACCTCATCCCCTTCTCGTAATCCCCGTCATCGTCGAGGATCAGCCCTTTCTCGTCAAAGTAGACCCGTTTGGTGTTGGCCTTTTTCCCATTTACGGTCAGTTCCCGCAAACAGTAGGCTATCGAATCCTTCAGGATGGGCCGGTCCAGTTCTTCAAGAAATACGCCGAGAACATCCTCTATCTGCGCCTCCGTGTGGGGAGGCAATGTAAATGACTTGATTACAAACGGCTTCTGGCCCCGCGCTGCGTCCCGGGCTTGTTCCAAAACTGTTTGTCCGTTGTTGTCCACCATAATTCACAGTATATGCGGCAGTTCAGATATCCTGCAAGTTGGAACACCGGCAATAATAGGTACTATCGATCAGGAAAAGTCCTTTACCTGGCCGGCCATTTGCCGTAACCGGCGTTCTACAATTCCGTTAACCGTGTTTTTTGGGAAGTGGCCGTCGTTGTTGCGCCGGCCCGCCGTCACTCCCGTCAGTATTTCGATCCCTTCATCTACAGAATCGACGGCAAAAATGGAGAACTGGCCGTCGGTGACGGCGTCCTGTACCTCCCGACTCAGAATGAGATTCTGGATGTTCGTCCGGGGGATGATAACTCCCTGCGTCCCGGTCAGACCCATGAGTGTACAGGTGGCGTAAAACCCCTCGATCTTTTCGCTGATACCGCCGACCGGTTGTATCTGACCAAACTGGTTGACGCTGCCGGTAACGGCGAGGTCCTGCCGCAAGGGCAGGTTACCGATGGCCGACAGCAGAACGTAGATCTCCGTTGACGAGGCTGAGTCACCGTCTACCTCGGCGTAGCTCTGTTCAAAACCGATGCTGGCGTTAATAGACAGGGGAAAATCAGTTGCATAGGTGGCCTGGAGAAACCCCTGTATGATGTAGATTCCCTTATCGTGGAGCTCACCGGAGAGTCCGCTTTCCCGCTCAATGTTGATGATGCCGTCGTTACCGGGCGCGACCCGGGCGGTGATGAGCATGGGCCGTCCAAAGGCGTAATAACCGCGGTCCAGCACGGAAAGACCGTTAATCGCACCGATCCGGTCACCGTCAACCTGCAGTATCATCTCTCCCGACGAAAGCTGTTCGTCGTACTTCTCTTCCGGCAGGTTGTGCAGGTACTTTCGCTTATCCCGGGCAAGTTCCACCGCTGACCGGTCGATGTGGTCCTTCCCGTCCAACCGCGCCCAATGGCTCGATTCCCGGAGTAAGTCCGCAATCAGGGAAAAACGGGTGCTCAGCTTGTCTCGAAACTCACTCAGACGTACACCGTACTCGATGACCGCAGCGTTGCCCTCACGGGTGGTCGGCAGAAGCCGCTCTTCATCACAGATCATGTGGATGAAGTCAACGTAGGCTTGACGGGATTCAGCGGTGTGCGGCATGACTGAGTCGAACTCGCTGAGAACCTTGAAGAGCTTCCCGAACTCTTCATCCTCGTAGAAGAGGAGGTCGTAGATGTGTTCATTTCCCATGAGCACGACTTTGACGTCCAGCTTGATGGGGTCCGGTTTCAGACCAGGCGTCGGCGGACCATGGGGTGTCGGCGGCGTCCGTATTTCCGTTACCTCGTCCTGCAGGGCCCGTTTCAGGCTGTTCCAGAGGTCTTCCTGGGTCAGCACGTCTTCGGCCCGCAGAATGAGATATCCCCCGGACGCCGACAGAAGGCTGCCGCCTCTGAGCGACAGAAAACCAAACCGTCCGTCCAGTTCGGGGTTTGCCTCCTGGGCACCAAAGAGTTTGTGATAATCGGGATGACTCTCAAAGATGATCGGCGTCTTGTCCGTATGGCTGTGGTCAACCACGACGTTGACGTCGTACCTGAGGAATTCCTGCTCCAGTTCCTGGCTCTTTTCGGCGTCTTCCGGCAGGAACAGTGCGAGATTTTCCAGAATATCTGCTTTTAACAGCTCCAGGTGTTCCCGGATATCTGGACCGGCGAAATCTTCACTCATTGCCTGTACCAGTTTTTCGACGTAAGGACTCAACGCTTCCCGTTGAAGATCCCGCAATTTTCCCTCTGCCTGGAGGCGATCCCGGCGCAGGCCGACAAAAATGCCGTTCATCTGGTCCATGAGCTGGTGATAGCGACCGCGAATGTCACTCCAGTCCTCCTCACTCAATTCACCGGACTGGACCAGCGTTGATGTTTCTTCAATCGGTCGGTGTTCACCGTCAATGACCGGGTTCAGGTCACTCCGCTGTTCTTCCCCTTCGTTTACCTGGACGATGGCAAATCCCTGTTTTTTGACGCGCCGCTCAAATTCAGACAGAGTTTTGCTCTCATCAGTTTCGGTGTCCAGCATTATCCGGTCCCGCCGTTTGCGATACCAGGACTGTTCCAGAATCGACGAGATATTATCCCGCAGCTCCGTTATTGCCGACCGAACGCGGCGGCGGAAGCGAAGGGCGTCACCGGGTGAAAAGTACAGTACCCTTGGACGGTCCGGCTGGAGAAAATTATTTACAATTCCTATGTCTCGGAGTCTGTCGGACTCGAAGGGCTGTTCTCTGAGAATCCGCATGACCGTACTGCGCTTGCCCGTGCCGGAATATCCGGCGGCGTACACGTTGTACCCCTTCGCCCGGATGGCAATGGCCAGTTTGAGAGCTTCGACAGCTCGAGGCTGTCCGATGGTCTTTCCGTGTTGACAGGTTTTCTCGGGTAATTCGTCCGCACGAACTGAGAAAAGGGCTACCGTTGGATCAAGACGGTAGCGAGAGATCGGCTGCATATCGCCGGAGTATACCCATAGGAGCGGAAGCGGGCAACTCTCCGCACCGTTATCTGCCCGCACCGAACAGATTTTCGATATACATGTTGCAATTGTCCACATAGAAAAATAGACTGTAGAATACGTATCATGAAAAATGAGGACCGGATTTACCGCGAAGCACTTCAAGTTGCTACCATGTACTACTATCACGGGATGACCACCGAGGCAATTGCAAAAGAGATGAAGTTCTCCCGCCCCAAGGTCAGTCGGCTCCTCAGCCACGCCCGCAGTTCGGGAATGGTCGAGATCAACGTCGTCAATGTAGAGAAAATACTCTCCCCGCTGGAAATGCGGATACAGGAACGATTTGGACTTGCCGCCGTTCACATCGTTCCCGCCCCGGAACTCCTTGGGGAAGTGATATGGCTGGAACGGGTGGGCCGGTACACCGCCAACTATCTGAATACGGTACTGAAGAACGGCATGACAATTGCGGTAGCATGGGGTACCACCATCAGTGAAATTACGGCCAACCTCATTCCAAAACAGCTGCCGGAGCTCACCGTTGTACAGATGAACGGGTCGGGTAACACCTTTACCCCCGACAACCGCTACGCCGCCAACATACTGGAACGGTTTGCCCGAAACTACGAGGCAAACGTCATGCTCTTTCCAGTACCCACTTTTTTTGACTACGAGGAAACGAAAGCCGCCATGTGGCGGGAACGGAGTATCCGTCGGATCATCGAGATACAGAACTCGGCGGACGTTCTTCTGTACAGTATCGGGGCCGTCGACGCCGGTGTTCCCAGTCACGTCTACTCCCACGGTTATCTTGAACCGGAAGACGTGGCAGAACTGAAACGGCAGGGAGTGGTGGGCGACCTGGCAACGGTGTTCTTCCGGGACGACGGTTCCTGGGAAGACATCTCCCTGAACCGACGGGCCAGTGGACCGCAGCTTTCGCTGTACAAGGCACCCGGCAAGCGGTCCATCTGTGTAGTCAGCGGCCGCAAGAAGCTGCCGGGCCTTATCGCTGCGCTGCGGGCGGGGCTGATGACGGAACTCATTATCGACCAACCGACGGCACAGCAACTGTGTGCGGCCGGGGGTTGCACTGAAAGTGCCTGGAGTTGAATATGGCTGAAATGACGGTAACGGAATTCGATCGGTACATCCGCTCTCTTTTGCCCCTGGAAGATTTTTCTCGCATTGATTCGTCCAGAAACGGTCTGCAGGTGGAACGAAAAAACCCGACGATCCGTAAGGTCGCCTTTGCCGTAGACGCGGCTATGGACGTATTTCGTAAAGCCGTTGCCGTCGATGCAGATGTACTGTTCGTCCACCACGGTCTGTATTGGGGTCGGGAATCCACCCTCACGGGGACACACTATCAACGGATATCCTACCTTCTTGAACACGATTTGGGCCTCTACGCCGTTCATCTGCCGCTGGACGCCCACCTCTCCTTAGGGAACAACGCGGTGATGGCCGACGAAATCGGATTGGTCGAGGTTGAACCGTTTGGTCTGGTCAAAGGAGTGCCCATAGGGGTGGCCGGGCGCTTTCGGGCACCGGTAACCGTGGACGACGTGGTGGACAGGCTCTTCGGTGATCGGTATCGGCCTATGGCGGTCCTGCCGTTTGGACCGGACGCGATCCACACCGCCGGTATCATCTCCGGGGGTGCTCCTCTGGAAGTTGAACAGGCTATTGATCAGGGGCTGGACCTCTACATCAGTGGTGACGCCGACCACATCGCCTATCACCGTTGTAGAGAAGTAGGTATCAATGCTATTTTCGGTGGACACTACGCGACGGAGGTCTGGGGTGTTCAACGCATGGCTGCACAACTCGCCGCTGATACCGGTATTGAAACGCTTTTTCTCGATGTCCCAACTGGAATGTAACGGCCCGGGCTATTCCCTCCAGGGGTATACCGGGGCCTACGCTTCCCGGTCCCAGGGATCAGGCCCGGCTGAGCCTGCCAAACCGGTTGAACCTGCCAAACCGGCTGAACCCACGGGGCGACGCCGGAGTTCCATGGTGCGGACCTATAACACCTCTCTGGGTGCACCGGAACCGCAGGAGCTGCTGAAACCACTTCTGTTGACCTTGCTTATTGTCGTTCTCGATCAGGTGACAAAGTGGCTGGTCGTCAAATACATACCCCTGTACTACGAAAGCGGATATGCCATAGAAGTGCTGGGGGATTTCTTCCGGATCGTTCACGCTCGAAATCTGGGAGTCGCATTCAGCATCGGCAACACCCTCCCGTTCTGGCTCAGAAAGGTGCTCTTTGTGGGTATGCCCATAGCGGTTATCCTGCTCCTCTTCTTTGGATTTTACAGCAGTAGAGAAATCACCCCGTTTCAGCGGTGGTGCGTCGCCCTGATCCTCGGCGGCGGTGTGGGGAATATCCTGGACAGGGTATTCAGACCGGCCGGTGTAGTCGATTTCCTGGACGTGAAGTTCTACGGGTTACTTGGTATGGAACGGTGGCCGACCTTCAACGTGGCCGACTCAACCGTCGTTGTCGGGGGAATAATGCTCATTCTCAGCATGCTCTTTACTACATCTCCCACGTCCACTACTTCGGAGCAAAGATGAACAAGCGAGTAAACACAGTTCTTTTTATTCTGGCGGCGACGGTGCTGAACATCGTCGTCATGACCGTGCTCTTTGCCGTTCTGCTGGTGTTTTTCGCCCGCTTTGTTGCCCCCGCACTGTCTCCGGGAGTAAACCAGATAATTCTGCTGTTGATCTTCGTAGTGTCGGTGGTGCTGACCTACTTTCTCTACCACCGGTTCATGCGGTGGCTCACCACAAAGTACTCGCTGGACGAGTACATGTCCCCACTCTTCGGCAAGAAAAAGTAGTCGCTCCGGTCGGCCGGGCCGATTCCCGCCAACAGGAGTTGGCTCCTGCGGGCCGGGCCCGCGTCCGTGGCCCGAGCCCCACGGTAATCAATACCCGTCGGACATTGCCCGGTTCTGGTCCTTTTTGTACAGATCCTGGTAGACGAACCCCCGGTTTTTCAGCTTGTCCTTCAGGTCCTGCGGGAAGGGCATGTACCGCCAGAAAATGGCCCGTATTTCCCGTTCCAGTTTCTGGGTACCCTCACTCTCCTTGGTGATCCAGAGAATGTAGTCCTGAATGAACTGGTCCTTTACGTCACCCTTCATCTTCTGTTCGGAAAACCACTGGTAGTACCAGCCGGTCAGCCCCTCTTCCATCCAGTAGTGAGCCGCCTTTTCCTTGGCCACCTGCCAGCGCAGATCTCCAAGAGCGGCAATGACCGCCGGTTTGAGATCCTTTGGGTACATAGGAACCGCCAGCCGTCCCCGACTGGTGGCACGGTTGTACCGTTCAAAAGGCTCCCAGCAGATTCCGAAGTCTCCGTAACAGGGAACAAGAACGATATTCGGTACAATACGCGTCGTTTTCTGTTTGAACGTACGCTCAAAGATACTCGGGTCCAGGTACTCAACCTCGGCCAGAATGTTGTGCACGTTTTCCCGGGTAGCCACCCCAATCAGACCGCCCCGGAAATACTGCTTGTAGAACAGCGGAAAATGGTTCCCCTGCCGACCGACACACAACTTTGCCATCTGCCGGATCGTACCCATCTCTTCAACAGATGCTTTTGTGTCCACCTGGGACATATCAGCGCCGGTCTCCTCAGCCTGCTGTTCAAGCTCCTGCAGATTGTCCTGGTACTTTTCCAGCTCGTGGAATGCACGGCTCATGTCTCGGCCCTGGTTACTGAGCGTCCGCAGTTCCGTGGAGATATCCGTAAACAGACTGCGCTGACTTTCCTCATAAGGCCCCTTCTGCCCATTTGCCTCGGGCCGGGTACCGCGGTTTACCAGCTGCCGCACCAGGTCAACCAGACGACTCTCATGGTCGTCCATTTCCTGGTTTACCGTCCGGATCAGCTCCATCTGAGCCTCAACCCTCCCCCGGGCCGACTCCAGCATCCGGTTCAGCTTCGGCACCCCCCCGGGACCACCACCCTTCGTCTCGTCCGTGGCAGAGACATTCACGTCCCCCCGGGCAACCCGGGCCAGCCACTCATCCACATAGTGAATCGGCTCGTCCCGGACGTTCTTCTCGACAATCTGGGCAAACATCAACCGCTGGTCCTTGTCCAGCATCGTCGGCAATAAGACCCCAAACCGCAACACCAGCTTCTTCGGGTCCGGGAGCTTCCCGTACGCCTGCTGGGCAATGACCTTCGTCACATCCCAGTACACCGGAATCAGCCTGCTCCGGTAGTTGGAACGGTCCTCCGGATTATCAGCCTTCAAAAACTGCGCCAGCGTCCCGTGCAGACGCTTCGCCAACTCACCAATACCGGACAACGCCTCCTGATAGAAATTGGGATTCCGGAAGTAGTGCTTCGGCTCCTCCTTGACCACATCCAGCCGTTCAAACCGGACATCGTCCCCACCGGACCCCTCATCGGCCATAAGATCATCAAACCCCGGCTCACCAAAAAGGTCCTCAAACCCGGGCGCATCGACACTCTCAAGATCGGCCACAAACAGATTGTCCTTCGTATCAAACGACTCAGCCATACCACTAATATAACACGTCCGCCCGAAGGTAGTCAGTCATAAAAAAAAGACCGCCATAAAGACGGTCTTTCACAACGTGGAGGTGACGGGACTCGAACCCGTGGCCCCTTGAATGCCATTCAAGTACTCTAGCCAACTGAGCTACACCCCCGATTTCACATGAATCGTGCCAATATCTTTCCCGTAAACACCCAACCTGTCAAGCCCATACCACCACGCCGGGACCAGCGATCCGGCCCGCCACTCCCTATTTTTTTCTGTTGAACACCCAGTGTTCCGCCCCGCCACACCCCCTGTCCGCCGGTACCACCCCCCTCAGCCGGGGCCACCCAGAACCTTCGACTCGTACTGCGTGGGATTTGCCCGGAAGTACTGCTCCCGGTACACCCGGGGGCTCATATCCGCGTACCGACTGAAACTGCGGGAAAAATGAAACGGATTGGAATAGCCCATATCAAAAGAAATCTCCTTGATAGAACGGTTTGTGTTCAACAGAAGCGACGCCGCCACGTCCATACGCAGCCGCTGGTAGTACTGCAGCGGCGAGACCCCAAAGTGTTTGGTGAACAACCGCGTCAGATGAGCCTGAGTTACCTCACACATCGCCGCCACCTCACCAATGGTGATCCGCTCGGTAACGTGCCGTTCAAAAATCCCGATCGCCCGACTGATGTGGACGTTGTACTGCCCCGACCGGGCCCGGTCCGCCCCGGAGACCCCGCTTTCGGCCGCCAGCTCCCAGAGAAGAGACAAAAGCATATGACCCGCCGACCGGCGCCGTGCCGGATTGGCGTGGGTGTACCAGTTCTTGAGATCCTCAAAGAGTACCCGGTAACGGGACCCCACCGACCGGGGAAATGACCCGATAAAACCGCCGGTACCCATCGTACCCAGGAGTTCCGCCTCCCCTTCCAACCGGAAGAGAACGGCATAATACGATATCGGCCGGCGGAAATCCCCGGGCCGCACCGAGTGGTGCTCCAACGGCGGCGAGTAGTAGAGGGACCCCGGTTCAATGACGTACCGGTCCCGATCCTTCCGGAAGTGGCCGGTACCCCCGATAAAGTAGTGCAGCTCGTGCTCGTCCGGGTTGTGAGAGTGGCTGCGGGAGTGCCAGCGCACCAGTTCCGGCGTCTTCAGCTGGTATACAAATACGACATCCAGGATTTCCATCCCCGCCATGATAGCATCAAACGACGGTACTTGATATCAAAAACAGATATTGCCGTCTCCGACAAGGCGCTGTACCGTATAGTACGGAGGACAGTTAAATGGCACAAATTTTTCCCGATATTCCCAAAATTCCCTTTGAAGGACCGGATACCCGTAAACCCCTGGCGTTCCGGTACTACGACGCCGACAAGAAAATCAACGGCAAGACCATGAAAGACCACTTCCGGTTCTCCATGGCCTTCTGGCATTCCATGAACGCCGGCGGCGTCGACCCCTTCGGTACCGTCACCGCAATCCGTCCCTGGGACAACATCACCGATCCCATGGAGCTCGCCCGGGTCAAGATGCGCGGCATTTTGAGTTGACCGAAAAACTCAACATGCCCTTCTTCTGCTTCCATGACCGGGACGTCGCCCCCGACGGAGTAACCCTGCGGGAGGCCAACAAGAACCTCGACGAGATCGTCGGACTGATCAAGTCCCTCATGGAGGACTCGCCCACGCGACTCCTCTGGAGTACGGCTCGCCTCTTCTTTCACCCCCGTTACATGAACGGCGCCGCCACCTCTCCCGACCCGGCGGTATTTGCCTACGCCGCCGGACAGGTAAAAAAGGCGATGGAGGTGACCAAAGAACTGGGCGGCTCCAACTACGTCTTCTGGGGCGGCCGCGAAGGGTACGAGACGGTGCTGAACACCGACATGCAGCGGGAGCTGGACAACCTGGGCTACTTCCTCAACATGGCCGTGGACTACAAGAAAGAGATCGGCTTTGACGGCCAGCTGTTGATCGAGCCCAAACCCATGGAACCGACCAAACACCAGTACGACGCCGACACCGGGTCCATCTGGGGCTTCCTGCAGGAGTACGGCCTGGAAAAAGAGCTCAAACTCAACATCGAGACGAACCACGCCACCCTGGCGGGCCACA
>JBAYPC010000066.1:0-9817 GCA_041677905.1 Alkalispirochaeta sp.
ACAGAGCGGTGATAATACCGATCAAAGCCTCGCCGACCGCCAGCAGGACAAATCCTAATACGGTGGGTGGTATAGGGTAGCCCGCCGTCGAAACGGCAGGGAATACAGCGAACGCCGTGAAAAATGTGATGGCAACTCTGGCAATTCCGGGAATTGACTCGGCCGACGTAATGGGGGCCACCCGAAGTAATGCGAATATCCGTACAAAGATGAGAAGAAATAACGGTGCATTTGCGGCGATCGTTTCGAGTACCATCAGCCTGCCATTTGTGGAATCTGCCGGATAAGATTGACGGTGTACTGCACGAGTACCTGTATCATCCAGGGACCAAAAAATGTCAGCGACAGCAGAATCGCCGCAATTTTTGGAACGAAGGTGAGGGTCTGTTCCTGGATGCTGGTAGTCGCCTGAAAGATACTTATGATGAGTCCCGTCACCATGGCGATAATGAGGATGGGGGACGCTATAATCAGCAACTGAAATATGCCCGTTCTGAACATCATGACGGCAAATCCAAGATCCATCAGAAACCTCCAAAGCTGGCCACCAGCTGTTGTATAATCAAGTTCCACCCGTCTACCAGGACAAAGAGAATAAGCTTGAAGGGGAGAGATATCATGATGGGCGGCAACATGATCATACCCATGGACATAAGGGTCGACGCCACTATCATGTCGACGATGATGAAGGGTATGTACAGAAGGATGCCAATCTTGAACGCCACCGTCAGTTCATGGAGGATAAAACCGGGTATAAGGACGTGGGTCGGTACATCCGCAAGGGTCCGCGGTTGTCCCAGGCCGGCAATGCGCATAAAGAGGGCTACACTCGAAGAGTCTCGCTCCATCTGCCGGAACATGAACAGCCGGATCGGCTGCTCAAACCGCTGGTACGCCTCACCGATTCCTATTTCCCCCTCCTGCAGGGGCACGTAGGCGTCCTCGTACATATCCGTAAATGTCGGCCACATCAGAAAGATCGTCAGGAACAGGGCTATCCCCAAGAGGACTTGCGTCGGCGGCACCTGCTGCAGCGACAGGGCTCGTTTGACGAAGTCGAGCACAATCGCAATCCGGAGAAAACTGGTCATAATGATGACCATGGACGGGGCCAGACTCAGCACCGTCAGTATCAAAAGAAGGCGCAGTGACAAGGCCACTTCCTCGCCGCTTTGGGGTGCCCGGAGCTGCATATCGATAAACGGGATCTGCAGACCCTCTTCGCCTACCGCCGGAGAACGAAGGGGATCATCCAGGGTGTTGGCAGTCGGGTTTCGTACAGACTGTGCCGGCAACGGTACGACGGCGGAAAAAATCAGCACCATACCAACCGCTCCAACGACCCACGTTGGCGCTCGCCGAGTCATTTCAAGCTCCTCAACCGATCCTGTTGAGACCGGAGAAATGAAACCGAGGCGGTTTTACCCGGTTTTTCAGAGTTCGTACCGGGGACGGCGAGGTTACCAAGCCACTTGCCAAGGACGGTTCCGAACGTCTTTGACTTTGCAACCGAGGCGGGAGCGACTGAATGGGCCAGGACCAGTTCGTCGATCGTTTCCTGGTCTTCAACGCGGGTTATCAACTGAAGGCCGCTTTCGCAGCCGCCGAGAATCAGAACCTGTCGACCGATCATGACGGCGTGTATTTCCTGGTTTGTTCCGATGTTACGGCTTGCCAGGATTCGTATCGGCGAATCCTCTTCTTCCAGTCTCGTGCCAACCCTTCGGCGTAACAGTGCAATCACACCGTAGATCGCTCCAATGACCACCAGAAGCACCAGGACCATGCGCACCAGGTCCCATACACCAAAGGTATCCAGACTGCCGGCGGCGCCCGCATCGGCGTCACCTGACGCGGTCTGTGCGTCATTGAAGACGTACTGTTCCTCCGAAGGGAGAGCCGAACTACCGTCTTCTATCGCCGCGCTGGGAACAGACGTTTCGGGAACAGACGTTTCGGGAACAGACGCTTCGGGAACAGACGCTTCGGGCGCCGGCACAGAGGTATCCTGAGTAAAACCGGTATGTAAGGTAAACAGGAGCAGACCTGCAACTGCCGCAGCGCTCCAAAGACGTGAATGTTTCAGTTTCCCCTCCCCTTGTCGGTTCGAATCGGGTCTGCCGCTCCGAGACGAACCGTTTGTTATCAGGTCATATCACTCACACGTTCCATAGGCGAAACAATCTCGGTAACCCGTACCCCAAAGTTCTCGTCAATGACCACGACCTCCCCTTTGGCGATCAACTTATGGTTCACAAGAATATCAACCGGTTCACCTGCAAGTTTATCCAGCTCTATGATGGTGCCTTCACCCATCCCGAGAATTTCCCGTATCAGCTTTTTTGTTCTACCAAGCTCTACGGTCATCTCCATATAGACGTCCATCAAGAGACCGATATTTCCCTGTTCCGTACTGCCTCCGTGGTTCTGAAGACTGGGGAACTGCACCGATTGAACGTTTGCACCCCCGCCAAACGACATTCCGCCGCCCATTTGTCCCCCACCGTACATCTGACCGCCTTGTGGCTGCATTCCGTACTGCATTGCCTGCTGCTGCTGCTGTCGCTGTTGCCCCGGGCCACCGCCCATCTGTCCCATGCCGCCGGCCTGTTGGGGTCCCATACCCTGAGCCGCTCCGGCCGAGAGTCGTGCAGCAAAGCTGCTCTCAAACAACTCATACAGAGTCACCGTATCGTCGGCCAACGTTACGGTATATCGGGCATACACTGGATCGTTTGGATAGGACGCGTTGGAGATTTCAACCCTGGCCGCTGTAGCAGGCTCAGGCATGATGGTCACCCCGGTCTTGTCGCTCAAGGTGTTGATAACCGGCCCTGAAACCTGGGAAAAAACTTCCTGAACGGCGTTCAGCGCCGCCGCGTCCAGTTCAATATCGTCCAGACCCATGGATGCCGACGCAAATTTCATCGCATCGTCGGCAGAAAGAAGGTAGCTGTGTCCACCGGCATCACCGAAGTTGTAGGTGATCTGTACCATTTCACCGCTAAGCCCACTGGGAGTGCCCCCATTTACTGTGGGCGGAGCAATCTGAACTTCCTGACCGGTAATCATGGCCATGTTCGACCGCTGCTGCTCTACCGTTTCACTGAGAGCCGCTTTAAGACCTTCCAGATCGCCCCCGGAAACAGCCGACCGACCGCCCCCGGAACTGTCACCGAGATCTATATCGCCGGTTCCCGCAAGCAGAGCATCTATTTCATCCTGAGACAGTGAACCGTCGCTCATTCCTTACTCTCCTTCTTCCGCAACAAGCTCTTCAAACTCCTCTTCCTCAACCTTTTCGATCATTCCCATAATCTGCACCGCGAGCTTGTTTCCAATCTGTCCCGGTTTGCACCAGAATTTTTTACGGTCGCCAACCCGAAGGGCCATGTTGTCGTGTATATGGGTACCCTGCAGCCTGATTACATCCCCAAGCTGAAGGCTCAGAACGTCCCGCACCTGAAGGTCCATAGAACCAACCTCTACAACGAGAGGAACTTCAATGGTCGACAACCGGTCGCGCAGTATATTGAGGTTTTCTGTCGTCGCCCCACGACGAACCGAAGAGTACCAGTACTGAGCCGAAAGCTTTGAAATAATCGGTTCGATGGTGAGGTAGGGAATACAGAAGTTCATCATTCCTTCGACATCACCGACTTTGGTTTCCAACGTGACAAGAACGACCATCTCCGACGGCGGTACAATCTGGGCGAATTGCGGATTGGTCTCTATCTGCCCAAGACGGGGCCTTAAATCGATAACCTGCGACCACGCCTCCCGCATGTTGCCGAGAATTCTGACGATGATACCTTCCATAACTGTCTGTTCGATATCGGTCAGGTCACGACTTACTTTGGTTCCCTCTCCCTGACCACCAAAAAGCCGGTCGATGATAGCAAAGGTAATAGCGGGATCGATTTCGAGAATTGCGGACCCTTTCAGAGGATCCATATTGATCACACCGAGGGTTGTGGGGTTAGGTATTGACCGGATGAACTCTTCATAGGTGAGCTGATCGACACTTGCCACATGGACGTTGATAAGACTGCGCAGCTGGGCACTTAACGCAGTCGTGGTAAGCCGGGCAAAGGTCTCATGCATGATGGAGACTGTGCGGATCTGTTCCTTTGAAAACTTGTCGGGACGCTTAAAATCATAGATCTTTATCTTTCGAGACTCGGTGGGCTGAGAATGGTCCTCCGTCTCGACATCTCCCGAAGAAATTGCGGTGAGAAGCTGATCTATCTCGTCCTGCGACAGGACCTCATTCATATCGGTATGCTACCCCTCCCTCTCTCATTTTTCACACATGTTTACACCTTTTGCAAGCGTAAAAGCGCGTTTCTCTAGAATTCAATAAATTCATAACGGTCAAATGCGACATCCCGAATATCATTTGTCATAATCCGGTTAAGGCTCTCAGTGAGTTCCTGTTTGACCCGTGTGCGGTTTCTGTTCCCTTCCAGCTCGTTAATGGAGTGATCGGCGAAGTACATGTTGATCGTCTCCTTGATCCGAACCCTGCGCTGAATAAGTTCGGGAAGAACCGCTGCGTCCTGGGGATTGTACCCGATGTGAGGAACGATAATGAAGGTCCGCGGAACCTGGTCGGTCGTGCGGCCGCGGATCTCACCGATTTCACTGTACCAGTCCAGCAGTTCTGCACTTTGGGCCTCGTAGTCACTTTCCAGGGGCAACCGCGTAGCGGTGGCCTGGCTGCCGCTTCCCATCATTCGGACGGTGATTATGACGACCACCACAATAAATATGATCGCCCCAACTACAATGGAGCTCCATTTGAGAATATCGATAACGATAGCCGGCAGAAAGCCTATCTTTTTCTTTCCGGTACCAGTTGGTTGTTCGTCTCCACCAGTTTCTTCGTCAGTATCAAACATTTCATCCGACATATCTGTCTCCTTCCCGCAACGGCCCGTTACAGATGGCCGTCGGTCAGTATGATCACATCCACCCGCCGATTGTACGCCTGGCCTTCGGCCGTACTGTTGTCGTAGAGGGGCCGAGTATCCCCAAGGCCCATAACCTGGAACTGAGTTTCATCGACACCAAACTCCTGCAGATATTTGAAGACGTTCAACGAACGCGCCACCGAGAGGTCCCAGTTGGAAGGCCATGGGCCGTTGGGATCGGTGGGTTCGGCGTCCGTATGTCCCTCGATGCGGAACGTACGGTTTTCCAGGGATTCGTCGTTGAGCAGCCTGGCCAGTTTCTGCAGGATGTCGCGGGTCTGCTCGATATTTACCTCCGCACTGGCACGTCCGAAGAATGCGTCCGATGCCAACGAAATAACCAGTCCCCGTTCATCTTCCTGAACGCTAACCTCACGAGACTGGATTTCGGGGCTGAAAATGCTGACTGCCTGACGTCTCGCCTTGTCCAGGGCGCGGCCCCGTTCCATTGACGGCAAGGTCTCTATGGTGTTGCCCAACTCCGCCAAAGGTCCCGCTTCCAGGGTATTACCCCCCTCCAGATTTCCCAAACCGGGAAACGCGGCCAGGATAAGGCGCAGCTCATGGCCGTCAATTGTCGCGGTGGTCAGCAACATGACAAAGAACGTGAGCAGTAACGTGACCATGTCCCCGTAGGTAAGCATGTAGTCCGCGGCACCTTCAGGTGGACACTTCTTACATTTTTTTCGTTGTGCCATAGCCATAACCTTGTTCCGGCCGATCTCAGAAATGACCGGCCTGACTCATCAATCTCCCCCGCTCTCCTGGCGCACCGCCTGACGCTGCCCTGGAGGCAGAAAGGATACCAGTTTTTCCAGAAGAATACGGGGGTTATCACCACTTTGAATCGAGAGGATACCCTCTATAACGATTTCCTTGACCCGAGCCTCCTCTTTGTCACGATCTTCCAGTTTACTCTTTATGGGGATAAGAAAAAGGTTTGCAAAAAATGAGCCGTAGAGAGTTGTTACCAGAGCCGTCTGCATGCCCCTTCCGATAGCCGATGTATCACCACCGATATTACCGAGCATGGCGATCAGTCCGACCAACGTACCGATCATGCCGAATGCCGGGGCGATCTTGGACCAGTCGTCGAATACCTTGATACCCGTCTCGTGTCGGGCCTGCAGCTGCTCCAGGTCGGCATAGAGAATACTCTTGATGATATCCGGATCCGTGCCGTCGACCACCAGCTGGATACCTTTGCGCATAAAGTCATCTTCTACCGAGTCCAGGTTGTCTTCCAGGGCCAGCAGCCCCTCTTTCCGGGCGCGGTCGGAAAAACCGACGAGCTGACTGATCAGCTCTTCTTCGTTCCAGTTGACGGTGACGAACACATGTTTCAGATAGCTGGTAATTCCCAACATCCGGCTGAGGGGGTTGGCCACCATCATGGCGCCGAACGATCCCAGAATGGTAATAAGAACTGAGTCGATACTGATGTACGGTCCGAGACCAACGCCGCCGAGAAGAATCCCCATGACGACCATGGAAAAACCGACGGCAAGTCCAAGTACTGTTCCTAAATCCACCGGTTCCTACTCCTCATTGCTGTACACACCGATTTCACGGCGGTATTCGATAATCCGTTCAAGAACCGTCTCGTAATCGTCTTTGATTACGAGACGTTTGCCAGAAAGCATGATCAGCGTTGTATCCGGGTTGAGTTCGATGTACTCAATCTGATGGGGATTCAGATAAAAATCCCGTCCGTCAAGCCTGGTCAGCTGTATCATGGTCTCCTAAAGTACTCCCATTACCGCTTCAGTGTTAAGAGTTCCTGCAACATCTGGTCGGCGGTCTGTATTGTCTTGCTGTTAGCCTGAAATCCACGTTGAGTCACAATCATATCGGTGAACTGCTCAGCAAGGTCGACATTACTCATTTCCAGGGTACCTGCAATGATATTGCCTTTGCCGGCTACACCAACGGTTCCGATATCGGCTAATCCCGAGTTGATGGATTCCTGGAAATTGGTGTCACCGGTTTTTTCCAGTCCACCGGGATTCCGAAACGTCGCCAGGGCGAGCTGTCCCAAAGACCGGTTGTTTCCGTTGGAGTAGATACCGGTGATGATACCGCTCGAGTCAATTCGATAGTCTTCCAGATAACCCATGGGAAACCCGTTCTGGCTGAAGACTTTGGTAGAACTGGCGGATGCATACTGGGTCATGGAATCCACAAACGAGCCCTGTTCACCGAGGTTCAGGTTAAACGTCTGGGTGACGGGCCCTTCCTGGGGCAATCCCGTTTCCGGATCGATGGGAATACTGGTGGCGGGGACGTCATAGGTCACCTGAACGTTTATCATGTCCTGATTGGAGAGGCCCCCCTCACCGTTTTGAACCGAAACAAGGGTACCGTCGTTTGCAAATTCGACGATAAAAGTCTCGCCGTCGGCCGTATCTACACCGCCCACCGTCACCTGTTGGGGAATTGCTTCGTCGGATTCGGGATCGATGACGACCGTCCCGATCCACTGGTTTTCCGCGTCGGGATTTCGGGTAAAATCGACCCGGAGGGTGTGGGTGCTTCCAAAGGAATCGTAGACGTCGTATTCCACCGTCCACGTTCCCTCCCGAATCTGGGTCTCTGTGGCACCAGCAGGAATGACCGGGGTGTTCTTGTTGAGGTTGGACGCGAGAAAGACCTCCGACGTCTCCTGGGCCGGATCCTTGCTGCCCACCGGGATCATCAGATCCTCCACAGTCGCAGATGTGTTGATCAGTGTCTGTCCATCTACGGTTTCGCTATTCCACCCCTGAACACGCATACCATTTGCGGGATTCACCAGGAAACCTTCGGAATCGACGTTGAAATTGCCCGCCCGGCTGTAAAAACTCTCGTCTCCTGCCCGAAGCAGGAAGAAACCCGCTCCCTGAATGGCGACATCGCTCTTCACACCGGTGGTCTGGAGGGAGCCCTGGGTGTGAATGGTGTCAATAGACGCCACCTGCATGCCCAGTCCGATCTGTTTGGGATTCACCCCACCGACCCTTTCGTTCGGGCGGGCCGGTCCCTGCATCATCTGGGAAATCATGTCCTGAAAGTTCACTCTTCCCCGTTTGAAGCCGGTTGTGTTGACGTTCGAGATGTTGTTACCGATCACATCCATGCGGATCTGATGGTTTTGAAGTCCCGATACACCGGAATACAATGATCGCATCATAACTGCTGCCCCCTATTGAACGACCCGAATGAGGTCTGAAAACTCGTATGCTTTGTCATTCACTGTGATCTGCGGCATGGCACCGCTGGTAACGCTGGTAACGGTTCCGCGGATCAGTTGTTCACCCTGCTGCACCTCTACGGTCCGTCCCAGAACTTGTAACGCCTGATTGGAACTGAGCAGAGAGTTCATCTCGCTGAACCCCCGAGAGATGTTGGTCATCTGTTCCAAAGAGGAGAACTGCGCCATCTGGGCGATAAATTCCTTGTCTTCCATAGGCTGCGTAGGGTCCTGGTTCTGGAGCTGAGTCAGCAGTATCTTCAGGAAGTCATCCCGTCCGAGTTCCTGACCCCCTCCGGCCTTTCCCCCAAGCGCCTGGTTGAAGGCGTCGGCCTGATTCTGCGTCCGGGCGCGTTCGGTTGCACTCATCGCCATGGTAATATCCATTCCAGCTCCTTTTCTCTTTTCACGCCACCAGGTTTACACGCCGGTGGCCATAGTCATTCAGTTCGATCGTCTCGACGCTCTCGATAAACGCATCGGCACTTCGTCCGGTCCGGCGGCCGTCTCCGTTTCCGGTACGACCTTTTCCGTCGGCCCCCGTTTCATGGCGGGGATCGCCGGTCAAAACTTCAAAGCTGCCTACATCAAGACCGGCTTCGGCAAAAGCCCGCTGCAGTGCGGGAAGGTTCTGTTCCATAACTTCCCGGACGCTTCCATTATCGACAAGAATTCGTCCGGCTATATGGCCGTTCTCCATCTGCAGGTTAATCCGCACTCTTCCCAACTCGGGTGGCCGAATTATCAGCCGGATCTCCGCCTTGTCCGACTCGGAGAGCATGATCCTGGCCTGACGGACAATTGTGCTGCCAAGTTCTCCGTTGAGCCGACCGGCCAGAGTACCTGCGGCCTGATGCGTTCCGATCTGACGGCCGGTGTGCGCCGTTGTCTGGGGAGTCGGCGTTTCCAGACGGGCAAGAAGTGTAGAGTTATCGTTGTCTTTGCCGTGATCGGAAAGTTGCTGATCCTCGGTGTTTTCTTTCTTTTGGTTAAGATGCACTTCAATCTCGTGGACCTTCTCCGAACGATCCCGGACCGGTTCTTTTCGCGACAGTTCACGGTTCAGCTGTACTTTTCCGACGCCTTTTCCGACGCCTTTCGCGACGTTATCTCCCGAAGCCGTTCCCAACCTGCCCGTTATCGTCTTTTCCGATGCTGTCTTGCCGGATACCCCTGTGTCCGACGCCTGAGCAGCCATTGATGACGCGGCAACATCTGCCGGATCACCGGTCGTTCGAGGGCTCGGTTTGACCGTTACGTCTGCGTCCCGACTCTCTTTCCTTGCGCCCTTCTCAGACGTACCGTTACCCGGTTCACGCCCGTCACCGCCATCACGCACAGTCTTTTCCTGGGTATTTTCACGGATCTCCGACGGAGGATCGCCTTTTAGCACCGTCTTGCCCCGTTTCTGAACCTTTGACTCTTTTTCTTTCCCCATCTTGTCACCGGAGATTTCACGATCACCCGAGATTTTCCGATCACCGGAAATTTCACGATCACCCGAGATTTCGCGATCACCGGAGGGGTTCAGAGTTTTCCCGGGACCGCCCAACCGGGTCTCACCGTCTCCGAGGACAATACCGTCATCTGAATCGGTGTCAGTTGTTCCTGAACC
>JBAYPC010000067.1:0-9809 GCA_041677905.1 Alkalispirochaeta sp.
ACCGGCGGCAGAAGAATCGCGTTGGCAAGACCGTGCTGTACTCCACAAACCGCGGAGAGGGCGTGGGATATGGAATGAGCCGCCCCCAGATCTTTCTGGAACGCCACCGCACCCATGGAAGCCGCCAGCAGCATCCGTCCCCGCGCCTCAAGATCGGTTGGCGTTTTTACCGCTTTTTCCAGATTGGCAACGACAAACTCAATACCCTTCAGGGCAATGCCGTCGCACATGGGGTGGAAAATAGGCGCAGTGAGAGACTCGATACAGTGGGTCAGAGCGTCCATACCGGTGGCAGCCGTAAGCACCGGCGGCAGCGACACAGTTAACTCCGCGTCCAGAATTGCCCGACCGGGCAGCATCCAGGGGTGGCAGACCATGTACTTCCGGTGATCCCTGGTAGATGTAATGACAGCGCATTTCCCCACTTCGGAACCGGTCCCCGCGGTGGTGGGAATCCCCACAATCGGCGGCAGCGGTTTTGTCACGTACTTCCCGCCGGAGGTCTGTACATCATACCGGGCAAGATCCCCGCCGTTCGAGGCCAAAACGGCCAACGCCTTGGCCGTGTCCAGGGGGCTTCCGCCCCCAAGCCCGACAATACCGTCGCAGCGGCCGTGGCGGTACACTTCCAGAGCCGCCTCGACATCGGTGTCCAGAGGGTTTGGGTGGACATCTGAAAAGACGTGGTACTCCTCACCGGAACCGTCGAGCACCTCCTTCACCCGGGTGAACGCAGCCGTCTTCGTCAGGGCTGCATCGGTTATGATGATCGGCCGGGAAACACCCATCTCCCGGAGCACCCCGGGAAGTTCCCCAATTGCCCCGACCCCGTAGATGATTCCCGTAGGAAAGGAAAAATAGCTCAGGTTACTCATCTGATCACCTCTTTTTTCATCACTTCTTCTTTCGTGCCCTTGGAAGGACCAGCGCCTCCACCCAGTTGGCAAACTCCCGGCGACGGATATTCGCATCAAGAATGGAGTCAGCTATCCCCAACTGCCACCGCAGATCAAAGCGGTCGGGGTTGTGGTACAACAGCTCCCACCGCTCAACCAGCGTTTTGAAATCGTCTTCACCTACAAAAAAATCCTGTTCCGTCAGTACTTTTTGCCGTGCCGCAGTCAGCCGGGCCATCTCGTAGAGGTTGTACTCCGGGTGGTATTGGGTCGCCCAAAAGGTACCCCGCTTGTGAGTCACTGCCATCGCCTGGACGGGGCTAAAATCGTTGGTCGCCAGGACCACCCCGTCGTCGGGAACCTTCACTACGATGTCGTAATGACTCTCGAAACCGTCGTAGACAAGGGGTTTCCCTTTCATCATGGGGTGGTTCCGTCCCTCATCGGTAAGGATAATCTTACGACCGATTCCCATCTCCCGCCCCTTCGGGTTGGGCTCCACCGTTCCCCCGGCAGCAACTGCGGCCATCTGAATACCCCAACAGCTTCCACAGCTGGGAATACCCACCTCATAGATGTCCTGGGCAAGCTTGATTTGCGCCGCAATTGAGGGTACATGGGTGTGAAAAATGGTCAGGTCCGCACCCGTCCAGATAACCCCGTCGTATACGTCCAGCTCCGAACGCCGGGGAAACTCCGCCCCCTCATCACTGGGATGAAAGACGTCGTACTTCGCATCAGGCAGGTAGGACGTAAGTAACTCGGCGTAGAGCTGCCAAGCGTATTTCATACCCGCCCCAGCCAACGCCGCCCGGCTCTTCTCCGAGTAGCCGTCATTAATCAGAAATCTCACCGGAACCCCTCCTCGTTATGTGTCAGGCACATCTGGACACCCAGTTTCTCATGACAACCGGGAGTACACAAGTCATTTCTCATTGGACAACCGTGCAAGTCATCCTGCCGACATTGAAATACCAGGTAGTTTCTGATACCTTCTATACACATGAAACGTACAAATCTTGTGCTTGATAAGGATAAACTGGAACGGGCAAAGGCAATGTCTGGAAGCCGAACCTATTCGGAAACGGTGAATCGTGCCCTGGAAGAGTATCTTCGTCGCCACACCTTTGCGACAATAGATCAGTTTGCCGCTTCCGGTGTGTGGGAGGGAGATCTGACCGAGATGCGTGAGGATACCCACAGCGACCGTGATTTTCCCAATCTTGCCCGTGTTTCTGCCCTGCGGGAGCGGACGGTCTGACTCCCGGCATCAACGCTTCAGCAATGTGAACCCTTTTGCACTGCTATTCCTTTGGTGGAACAACCAGAACCGAAGCAGACGCTCGGTAGGCCGTTTGCTCGGCCACCGATCCGAGAAAAGCGGCAAAGCCCCTGGGTTTACCGCTCTTTGCCAGAATTACCAGGTCTGGCTTCAGATAGGCAAGGTGCTTCAGTATCTCCTTCCGGGGTTGTCCTACTCGCTGTTCCATTGAGATATGCGGCAAACCAGGACGATCCGATCCAGCTGCAATCTGGTCGGCAATCGTCTCCAACCGCCCCGCTACGGAACGTTGGCGGATCTTTTCCGCTTCGAGATCAGGGGCGCGTTCATCGGCGTGAATGAGCTCAAGAGACTCCATGGAAAGGTGCCTACCCGCAAGCAGAGGAACCACAGCGTCATCCGACGGACCCAGATCGGTGGCATAGGCCACACGGAGCGGCCCTGTTTGAATTCGGTCGCGCTTGCGGAAAATAAGGGTAGGACGACCGTTCAACTTCAAAATGTCCCTGGTCACGCTGCCGGCGAGGTTGCGTTGCAGCCAACTTCTCCGCTTCCATGGTATCGCCACCAGACCGGCATCCCAGGCGTTTGCACACTCCAGAATTTCCGCGACTGTAGATCCGGAGAAAACATGGGTAGTCACGGGCATTTTCGGTTCCGCCCCCTGGTGGGTCAACTGCTGTTGGGTGATATGTCGCGCCACCTCGTCAAGTTGTGACGCAGCACGACTTGAAGATACCGAGTCGGCGACGTGAACGAGACGGACGGCAACGACCCCAAGCTCTTTCAGAAACTCCACCATATCCGTGACCGTACTAAGTGGTTCTTGCAGATCCAGCGGTATGACGGCGCTCTCCATGGTCAATTACACTTCCGGGGGGAATTGCCCCAGACGACGCGCCCACAACAGGGCAAATACACCGGTAAGAACAGCGTAAATTCCGATAAGCCAGGAAAACGCCACAATGCCCGCCTCCGGACGAAAAAGCAGCAACAGACCGGCCACCACAGAAATACCGGCGGTAAGACCGGCAAACACCGGAAACCCGATGTGTCTACGGTTCTGTACAGCCACCACTACCTGCAGTACGCCGCGGATCAGGAGCCATATACCAATCATGACTACGACGATCTGCAGCGCCGTTCCCGGCATCATCACCAGAAGCAGTGCCACCAACAACCCGACTGCACCTTGGGTTACCGCAGTCCAGGTGAACAGACGCCCGCGGCTTTGGGTAAAAAGGTCTAACAGCGCCTCCACGAGGAAATAAGCACCTACCAGAAACGCAAAAACACGTGCAGTGATTGACGGCCATATCAAGGCTGCTATACCGATTCCCACAGACACAACACCACTGACCGTCAGCAGTGGTTTGTTCGTCGTAAATACAATCATCGTGTTACTCCCTTTCCTTCAGAGTATCACTCTCCCGCCGGTTCGTCACGCTGTGAGAGATGCACACGGACGCGACGTACTTCGACCAAATACGTAGCCATAACCCGGTATGTTTGGTACCTTCAAGTTCATGGCCGAACAGAATAAACCGAAACAGCAAGGTCCGTTCCGACCCGATTTCCGAAAACGGTCGTCATTTTTCTTTATACTTCCTCTGCTGTTTCTCATCCCCTGGATTTTTGGACAATTTACCGGTCCTTCACCGGCTGCAGTCCCCTATTCCTTTTTCATTTCTCAGCTTGACGGCGGAAACGTACAGTCCATCGTTGTTCAGGGAGAAAACATCTCGGGAACGTTCAAGACACCCATTGAATACCGGGATGAACGAAGTGGAGCCTCCAGGATTACCGAGTTCATCACCTATGTGCCGTTGTCCGTCGAGGGCTCTTACCTGGATCGCCTCAGCCAGGCAAACGTAGAAGTCATCACCCGGCCCACCAAAGACAACTCCGGTTGGCTCATGCTGTTTAATTTTCTGCCTCTGATCCTGCTGATCTTTCTCTTCGTCCGGTTCAGCAAGGCATCGGGCCAACAGGGCGGCGGGTTCGGTGCCGGCGGTATGTTTTCCATGGGCGCAAACAAGGCAAAGAGGTACGAAAAATCTACCGACAGCGTGACCTTTGCCGATGTGGCCGGTGCTGAATCGTCCAAAGAGGAGCTGATGGAAATCGTCGATTTCCTGAGACATCCCGACCGGTACGCCGCCGTGGGCGCCCTGATCCCCCACGGTATACTCCTGGTCGGTCCCCCGGGGAGCGGTAAGACCCTATTGGCCAAAGCCGTTGCCGGCGAGGCCGACGTCCCCTTTTATTCGATTTCCGGGTCCGACTTTATCGAGATGTTTGTCGGTGTGGGCGCGTCCCGAGTCCGTAACTTGTTCAAGGAAGCCCGGGAACACAGCCCCTCCATCATATTTATCGATGAGCTCGACTCTATTGGGCGACACCGTGGTGCCGGCCTTGGCGGCGGTCACGACGAACGGGAACAGACGCTGAACCAGATGCTCGCCGAGATGGACGGGTTTGAAAAACAGGAGAGCGTCATCGTTCTGGCGGCAACCAACCGCCCCGACGTACTTGATCCGGCCCTTCTCAGACCGGGACGGTTCGACCGGAAGGTCACAGTACCGGCTCCTGCCGTCGGGGATCGAGAGAAAATACTGGAAGTCCACATCAAGACTCGTCCCGCCGGTGACGACGTCGATCTCGATGTCATCGCCCGGACTACTCCCGGTTTCAGCGGCGCCGACTTGGCCAATCTGATCAACGAGGCGTCCATACAGGTTGTCCGTGACAACCGGGCGGCGATCCGGCAGGACGATCTGCTCATCGCCCGTGACCGGATTCTCCTGGGACTGAAGCGGAGCGGTATGGTCGTATCTGACGAGGAGCTGAAAACCGTGGCGTACCATGAGGCGGGCCATGCGGTAACGGCAGCACGGCTGCCGACAACGGAACCGGTCCATCGCATCTCCATTATTCCCCACGAACAGGCCATGGGCGTAACCCAGCAGATGCCCGAAGGTGACATGTACCTCCTCCGGGAAGACTACCTCAGGGAACGCCTCGTTGTTCTCATGGCCGGAAGGGCCGCGGAAGAACAGACCTTCGGAGTCGTTACCAGCGGTGCCGAAAACGATCTCAAGCAGGCTCATAAACTTGCCCGGCGTATGGTATCTGAATGGGGTATGGGCACCACCTTCAGAAATACCGCATTTGCCTCGGACGCCAGAGAGGTCTTTCTCGGAAGTGACATCGGTAGACAAAACGACTACAGTGACGACAGCGCCCGAAGGATTGACGAGGATATCCATAACATCCTCGTTGATGCCTACGACCGGGCAAAGAAACTTCTGAAGGAGAACGCAACGGCATTAAAAGACCTGGCCGAAGCACTGCTTGTAGAAGAAGAGATAAACCGGGAGCGGATGGAAGAGATTATCGGTGTAATATGAGTATAAAGAAAGTCGCCCTTTTTACGAATGAGTATCCCCCTAACGTATACGGTGGTGCCGGGGTTCACGTCGAATACCTGAGTCGGGCACTATCCAAACTGGTAGAGGTGGAAGTCCGCTGCTTTTCCGGACCACAGAGCCTTACCGACGAAGACAGCACCAACGGCACTCCCGCCGACCAAAGCCCGGCAGGGAAAGAGCCCGGTTCCATTACCGTCCGCGAATACGCCCCCTGGGAGGAGATGAAACGGAATACAGATCCCCATTTTGCCTCTCCACTGGGTGCTTTTTCCCAAAGCCTTGCCATGGCAAAGGACAATCTGGACGCCGACGTTGTGCACTGCCACACTTGGTACACCCAGATGGGTGGACTGATCGCCTCACAGTTATGGGATATCCCCTTTATCCTCACCACCCACTCCCTGGAACCTCTGCGTCCGTGGAAAGTGGAACAGCTGGGAAACGCCTACCACCTCAGCAGCTGGATGGAAAAAACGGCTATCGAATCGGCTGATCGTGTCATTGCCGTCTCCAAAGAGACCGAGACAGATATCCAGCGGCTTTTTTCAGGCGTAGATCAGCGCACCCGGGTTATCCACAACGGCATAGACCTGGCTGAGTACGTACCGACCGAGTCCACCGATGCAATTCGCGCACGGGGAGTTGACCCTGACCGACCCTACGTCCTTTTTGTAGGGCGGATCACCCGACAAAAAGGCATCATCCACCTGGTGGATGCCATCCGTCATATCAACAGGGATATCCAGGTTGTCCTGCTTGCCGGTGCCCCGGATACACCGGAAATTGCCGCCGAAATGGAAGATCGCATCGCCGTCGCCCGCAGAGGTCGAGATAACGTCCATTGGATCGACAGGATGCTGCCGCGAAACGAAACGATCCAGTTCTATTCCCACGCCACCGTCTTTGCCTGCCCGTCGGTGTACGAGCCTTTTGGGATTATCAACCTGGAGGCCATGGCGTGTAAAACCGCCGTAGTCGCCTCCCAGGTCGGCGGAATCCCTGAGGTAGTCGTCCCAGGTGAAACGGGACTCCTGGTAAACCCGGATCTGACCCCGGGAACATTCTCTCCGAAAGACCCGGAGGCCTTCTCCCGCAACCTTGCAGAGGCCATTAACTCGGTCGCCACAGACCCCGCAACAGCCAAACGCTACGGCGAAGCGGGCCGCCGGAGGGCGGAACAGCACTTCAGCTGGGACGCTATTGCCGAAAGGACCCTGGAACTGTACCGGGAAGCAGCCAGAGAACGCCTGTAGAACAATGGGCCACATGGATGACGATTCTCTCTTAACGACGATCACCGATATCTCCCGAAGTTTTCTCAACCACTCCACCAAGGAAGCCGATTACAGAAAACTGACTGACGGCATCATCGGTCCATCCGGGGCGAAGTACGTGGCGTTCAACCTGTTTGAAGAAAACGGACTGGAGTTTTCCACGGTTGCTGTTTCCGGAGTACCCAGAGACGTGCAAAAAGCCGCAAATATTCTCGGTTTTCCTATTCCGGGAAAGCGGTGGAGTTGCGATCCCCAGCGGGACGCCTGGATTGCCTCCGCTCCCATCACTCGGTTTGAAACGGTGAGGGACCTCGTGCGAGATGTTTTGCCGACTACCGTGACGTCACTGATAGAGAAGCACTTCAACCTTGGGCCGGTGTACGTTGTCCGGGTGACAAAAAACGAACGGATTCTCGGAGATTTTACCCTTTTTATGGAACAGGGCGGATGCCTCCGAAATGAAGGGCTGGTGAAGCTCTACGCCGTCCAGGTGGGACTCCTGCTGGACCGGTTGAAAACCCAGCAAGATCTTGAAAAAAGTCGGGAGCGGCTGGAACTCGCTATGGATGCGGGAGAGCACGGCTTCTGGGACTGGAACCTCGACACCAATGAGATCTACTTCAGCCCCCGGATGTATACCATGTTGGGGTACGAAGTCGACAAAATGCCGCTGGACAGGGCGTTCTGGAACGAGTTGGTTCACCCCGAGGATCAAAAACACGTCCTGCCCAGAATTGAGAAGTACGTTCGTCGGGGGGAACCGTACGCAGTCGAAATTCGAATGAAGTGCCGAAACGGCACCTGGAAGTGGATATCCAGCCGAGGAAAGGGCTTTGACCTGGATAACCGGGGACGGTCTCACCGGGCGGCGGGGATTCACGTCGATATCGATGAAACGAAACAGGCCCAGCAGGCACTGCAGCGGGAACGGGAAAACCAGCAAATTCTCCTTGACAACATTGAATCTCAGGTCTGGTATCTCACGGATGAACAGACCTACGGTGTGGTAAACCGGGCCCATGCTGAGTTCAACGGGATGGACATCGACGAGATGGCGTTCAAGAAAATGGACCACCTCTTTCCTCCAGAAATAGCGGCAACTTGCCGCAACAGCAACAAAAGCGTTTTTTCCACAAAGAAAACCGTTGTAACCGAGGAGTGGCTCTCGAATTTCAAGGGAGAGCAGCGCCTTCTTGCTATCCGTAAAACACCGGTGCTGAACGCGGCTGGAGAGATAGACTACGTGGTATGTTCCGGCGAGGATATCACCGAAAGGAAGCGAACTGAAGAAAAACTTAGCTCCAGTGAGAAGAACTTCCGTACCTTCTTTGAGACGATTGACGACATGATCGTGGTCGCCAACAATCACGGAGATATCTTCTTTGCCAACAGCGCTCTTCACCGCAAACTGGGCTATACCCCCCAGGAACTGTCACAGATGAAAGCATCGGACATGCATCCTCCAGCCCATCGGAGTGAAGCCGAGAGTATTATCAGGGATATGTTGGCCGGCAGCAGCAAGCCATGTCCCCTTCCCCTCCAGCGAAAAGATACCGGTATTATTCCCGTTGAAACGAGGGCATGGACCGGCGAGTGGGATGGAAAACCCGCCCTTTTCGCGATCTCCAAAGACCTCTCCCGGGAACAGTCGGCACTGGAGAAATTCAACAAGCTCTTTGACCGCAATCCCTCCTTGATGGCAGTCTGCAGCCTGCCTGATCGCGTCTTTACCGAAGTAAACGACGCCTTCCTCAGCAAGCTCGGTTACACTCGGGGCGAGGTTATCGGGAAGACCATTGGTGAATTCGACTTTTTTGTTGAGCCGGAGCAGCTGAAGGCGATCGTTCATACCCTTGAACGCGAAACCCTCACAGGCAACATCGAACTGAAGATCCGCAAAAAAGACGGCACAGTTCTTGAAGGGATGTTTTCAGCAGAGGTGGTTGAATCAAACGGTCGAAAGAGTTTGCTCACCGTTATGGCAGATATGACCGAACAAAAAAAATCGGAGAAGGCTCTCGTTGAGGTGAACCGACACTTACAGGAACAGACTGCCGTTGCCCAGGAGCTGGCGCAGCAGGCACAAGTGGCCAGTTTGGCGAAGAGCAGTTTTCTGGCAAATATGAGCCACGAGATACGTACGCCCATGAATTCAGTAATCGGTTTTACCGATCTCCTGATGACATCCGACCTTTCGGACACGCAATTGCAACACCTTAAGAATGTCCATTCTTCAGCGGAGACTCTCCTTGAACTTATAAACGACATCCTTGATTTTTCCAAGATAGAGGCGGACCACCTTGAACTTGAGTACACCTCTGTTGATCTCATATCCCTTCTGGAGACGGCGGTAGACCTTGTTACCTACAAAGCACATGAGAAGGGACTTGAACTTCTTATGTATCTTAAACCCGATCTGCCGAAAGTGGTGAGAGCCGATTCTGTCCGGTTGAAGCAGATCGTGACCAACCTTCTGACCAACGCCGTCAAATTCACCACAGACGGAGACGTGGAACTGCGCGCTGAGACCTATGACGACACCGCACCGGGAACGGTTTGTATCTCCGTCCGGGACACCGGTGTAGGAATGACTAGGGAACAACAGACCGATATTTTTCGGCCCTTTACCCAGGCAGACCACTCCACGACCCGGAAATACGGTGGGACCGGCCTGGGACTCTCTATTGCCACAAACCTTGCCGAAAAAATGGGGGGGACCCTCACGGTCAGTAGTACTCCCGGTGTCGGCAGCACCTTTTCCGTTACACTCACCTTAGAGGTGGAAAAAGACAGCTCAGATTCGCCGCCACTATCGGTGAACATACCCCGGATCCTTGTGGTAGACGACAACAGGACCAGCCGCGATCATCTGGAAGCCATGTGCGCGCTCTGGGGGGTCGAGGTAGAACATGCAGAAAACGGGATC
>JBAYPC010000068.1:0-9793 GCA_041677905.1 Alkalispirochaeta sp.
CGTGCCCCACCGGCATGACCACCCGGGAGCAGCTGGAACGCATACGGCAGCGGGTCAGGGAGATAAACGAGCGAAAGTACCGGGTCCTTTTGGAGGAGTTGTTCCCCGCCCTTGAACAGGAGGGGATCTGTCGTGTTCGACGGCCCGACTGGGACAGTGAACAGCAGGGGTACGTGCGCCACTTCTTTCGTGAGCGGGTTTTCCCGCTGCTGACGCCGGTCCGGGCGCCTATCGGTGAGCCCCTGCGGGCAATCGGCAATCTCCGGCTCCACGCCGCATTTCTGCTGGAACCGCAGGAGGAAACGCGGAAAGAGTATCCCGAGGACGGTGATGGTCCCTTCCTGGTTGTTGTGCAGGTGCCGTCCAGTCTGGAGCGGGTGGTATACCTTCCCGCCGGCGAGGCCGGTAAACCGAATGACCTGACGTTCACCTTTCTGGAACAGGTTGTCCTTGCCGAGTCATACCAGCTCTTTCCCGGTTATACCATCGCCGACCAGTGCCTGTTTCGGGTCACCCGGGACGCCGACTTCGGCGTGGACGAAGAACGGGACGACGACTTCGTAGAAGCCATGGAAGAGGTGGTGGAAACCCGGGATTTCAGCTACGCCGTGCGGTTGAACATCAACCAGGGGTCGGACCGGCTCAAGGCGATTCTCACCGAGGCGTTTCAACTGGAAGAGGACGAGGTCTTTGTCACCCCCGATCCGCTGGAACTGCGGAACCTGATGGAAATCGTCGATGTGGACGGGTACACCCATTTGCGGGACGACGTGTGGCCCACGATACAGTCGGTCTGGGTGGATCAGGACGAGACGATGTGGGAGAACATCCGACGCCGAGACATTCTGCTGCACCACCCCTACGAGAGTTTTGACCCGGTGGTCCGACTCGTCCAGGAAGCGGCTACGGACCGGGATACCCTGGCCATCAAAATGAGCCTCTACCGGACCAGTGGAAACTCACCGATTATCCGGGCCCTGGAAAAAGCGGCGGAAAACGGGAAACAGGTCTCCGTTCTGGTGGAACTGAAGTCGCGGTTTGACGAAGAGCGGAACATCGGATGGGCCCAGCGGCTTGAGCGGGCCGGGGTGATCGTCGTGTACGGCATAGCCCGTCTGAAAGTGCACGCCAAGGGGTTGCTGATCGTTCGTCGCGAACGAAACGGAATCAAACGGTACGTTCATCTGAGTACCGGTAACTACAACGAAAAGACCTCCGGACTGTACACCGATCTTGGCCTTCTCACAGCGGACGACCGCCTTTCCGAAGAGATGGCCCTTTTCTTCAACGCCATTACGGGGTACTCCGTTATTCCCGGTCTCAAGAAGTTGTCGATTGCACCGATCGCCCTGAAAAACCGGATTCTGGAACTGATCAACCGCGAAGCCGGCCGGGCGGAAAACGTCGGCTCCGGTATGATCATCGCCAAGATGAACGCCCTGGCGGACCCGGATATCATTCGTGCCCTCTACGATGCGTCCCAACGAGGCGTGGAGATACTGTTGAACGTACGGGGAATCTGCATGCTCGTACCGGGCGTTCCGGGGCTGAGTGACAACATCAAGGTGATCAGCGTGATCGACCGGTACCTGGAACACTCCCGGATATTCTGGTTCAAAAACGGCGGCTCCCCGGAGACCTATCTCTCCAGTGCCGACTGGATGCCCCGGAACATGGAAAAACGGGTTGAACTGATGTTTCCGGTGGACGACCCGGATATCCAGCGGCGGATTCGCAAAGTTCTGGACCTCTTTTTTCAGGACAACAGGAAAGCCCACCGGATGAACTCCGATGGTTCGTGGATCCGGGTAAAACCGGTGCCAAAGACACCGCCCTTTCGAGCGCAGGAAAAGGCGTACGAACGGCTGCGTACGCGGCTGACCGGTGACGAGTCGGAAAACCGGCAGGTCTTTACGGTTCGACGAAAGCCGCCGAAGTAAGGAAGAAACTATGACAACCGTGGCTACTTTCACCACCCGCTTTCAGGCCGAACATGCCGTTGGATTTCTCAGAAACAACCGGGTGGAAGCAATTATCTGGAGTGACGACGCCGGTGGACTCAACCCGGCGATAGGATTTGTGGAGGCCTTCGAGGTGCGTGTCCGGGACGACGACGGAGACCTCGCCCGGGAGCTGCTCTCCGATTTCGGGATCACCCCGGGACGGTAGGGCCACGCTCCTGCGTGCCCGTTACGCTACTATACTGAACAGGACCGCCATGGACGCCAGACCGCTTAACGCATTCACGGCGTCGTTGTTCATGGTGTGAAACCCGCGTACCAGCTGGTTGGCAACACCGGCGGCGTCATGGCGCCGTTCGGTGTACGCTTTCCTGAGACGGTCCCAGTACTGAGCCTGTACACTGGCGCCGAGGACACTGTCGATGACACTTCCCAGAAAGCCGCCACCGGTAATTGCCGCCACCATGGGTAACACCTCGGCGGCGTTCCACCCACCGGTCATCACGTACCCGGCGGCAAACCAGATACCGATAAAGAACGCCCCCAGGGCGCTTGCTATAAGCCCAAGAGTGCTCACACCACCGCTGGTTCCCGGACGGATCGCCTTCCAGGTGAGAATAGAAACGGGATTACGACGGCTCATGACGCCGATTTCACTGGCCCAGGTGTCGGCGTTGGCCGCTGCAAGGGCGACGGCAAAACCGAGCATGAAGAACGGACTTCCCGTCACGGCGTGGCCCGCCGCCATCAGCGCCGCCAGCCCCCCGTTTGCAAGGACCTGCACCCCGTCGCGCCGGCTCCCCTTGGCGTGCATCGCCTCCGCCCGGCGGCGGGCCTCCCTCCGCCGTTGTGCTTCAGCTCCGGGTCCACCGAATTTCAGCCGACTCAGAACGCTGGAGGAGACGAAAAAGGCGATCAGAACGGACCAGTAAAATCCCCCGCCGGAGAGAAAGATGACAAAACCAACCCCCGCACCGGCGACGGCACCTCCGGCGGTGACCGACCGTTTCAGATAGGCAACTACCGCAAGAAACACGTTCATACCGAGGGCCCAGGCGAGACGGACAACCCACGCCTCGGGCATGCCGACGAGAGCCGCAAGGGTGAAAAAAACGACCAGCGGTATGGAGATGTTGTCCAGACCCCAGGGGGTTACCAACTCCACCGCCGTTGCCGTCGCGGCGATGATAAAGGCGATAGCGAAGATCGTCACCGGACCCATCTGCCAGATAATCGGCCCGGCGGCGATACGGACCAATCCGTCCAGCCGGGAGAGGCCGACCAGAACGGCGCTGTCCCCGGGGTGGACCATCCAGCTCCCGGCAGCTGCCTGGGACACCACACCGTCAAACCACCGGGCCAGGGCGACCGCACCGGGATGCCCTACGCCGCCAACCAACCCGTCGATCCCATCCACCGCATTTACCGCGCTAAAAGCGGAAGCAGAGAGCGATGAAAGACCCACCACCGCCGAAACGACCACAACCGTCACCAGACCGCTCGCCGCAAACATCGCCGCAGTACCGACGACACTCTTTTTGCCGCCGGGAACGGTGAACTGCAGCGATGAAAAGCGTTCACCTATCAGGGACGCACACCCGTCCCCCCACCCAAGAACGAGAATCGCTACCAGACCGTACCAGCGGGGAAACAGACCGCTCCACGTCAAAAGAACCAGCCCCGTGAGAGCAATGGGAAAGTAGATCGTCCCCAGGTTCTTCCGCGGTTCTTCGTGTTCCATAGCGGCAAAGACGTGCCCTCTCCAGGAGATGTAGTTAATGACGATAAAACTGACCGGACCGATCAGGGCTATCCACAGGTCATCGATGAAGAGCATGGCGATCAGCCACCAGTGAGCCACACCGATATGGACCAGCTTTCGCGTAGCCGACGGACCAAGGACCTTCTTGTGCAACAGAAGCTGCGCCACACCGATAAGGCTAAAGATAAACAGGTAAGAGAGCCCAAGCCCGACGAATTGACCGAGCTCCCGGAATTGTGAGACCAAAACGCCCCATTCAGTAATAAATGCTTTCATTTATCCGACCAATATAACCGAAACCGCTTGCAAGGGCACAGGCCAGAGAGTAGCCTGTTCCGTATAATGGAAAAAGATTCACAGATGAGACTGGCCGTGTTGATTGATGCCGACAACACCCAGTCCTCAATTATGGAAAGCCTCCTCGAAGAGATCGCAAATTACGGCATCGCCAGCATCAAACGTATCTACGGCGACTGGTCCAGCGACTCAATGAAAAACTGGAAAAACGTTCTCCTGGACAACGCAATACAGCCCATTCAGCAGTACCCCTACACCCGCGGTAAAAACGCCACCGACATGAAACTCGTCATCGACGCCATGGACATCCTCTTCTCCGGCAACATCGACGGCGTCTGCATCGTCTCCAGCGACAGCGATTTCACCCCCCTGGCACAGCGGATCAGACAGTCCGGGCTGACCGTCTACGGTTTCGGTGAACAGAAGACGCCCCAACCCTTTGTCCGCGCCTGTGACCGTTTCATCTACAGCGAAGTCCTCCGGCAGCAGATATCCGAAAACAACGGCGATACAAAAGGGACCCAGGCCCATCCGCCGCGAAAACGCCTAAGCACCAACGACCTTAAACAGGACACCAGACTGGTCACCATGGTCCGCAACGGCATAGAAGACGCCGCCGACGACACCGGCTGGGCCTCCCTGGGCATTGTGGGTCAGAAAGTTGCCAACAGCAATCCCGATTTCGACCCCCGGAACTACGGGTACAAGAAACTGGGCGAACTGATCCGGGCCATGCAGCTCTTTGAAGTCGATGAGCGGCCCATGGAAAACAGTCCGGCCCACAACATCTACATCCGGGACAAGAAACGCAAGAACTGAGGCCGCCGATGATCCACACACTCAGCGACCGACTCGTCCAGCTCCTGACCGAAATAGGTCTGACCGGTGCGCTGGCCCTCACCGTAGAACGCCTCATTCTGATCTCCCTGGTGGCGGTGGTCGCCTTTTTGGCAAACTGGGTCGCCCGACAGCTGATCGTACGGGTCATCCACTCCTTTTTCAGACGGACAAAAGTCACCTGGGACGACCGCATCGCCGACAGGGGCGTGCTGCTCCGGCTCTCCCGGATCGCTCCGGCCCTGGTCATTTACGGGACCGCCGGCATCATCGCCCCGGAAGTACCCCTGGTGGGTGAGACGATCAGGCGCCTGTCCGCACTCTGGATCATCACCGCCGCCGGCATGACCGTAAGCGCCGCCATAGACGTCTTTCACGACCTGTACCAGGAACAGGAGTACAGCCGCAGACGCCCCATCAAGGCGCTCATCCAGTTGGGCAAGATCTTCGTCTTCGCCGTGGTCGCCATCATCGGCATCACCACACTCCTGGACCAGAGCCCCCTGGTCATCCTCAGCGGCCTTGGTGCCATGAGCGCCGTCCTGCTTTTGATCTTCCGGGACGCCATACTCGGCTTCGTCTCGGGAATCCAGCTTTCGGCCAACAACATGATTCAGATCGGCGACTGGATCGAAATGCCCAAGTACGACGCCGACGGAGACGTCATAGACATCACCCTGCAGACTATCAAAGTACAGAACTGGGACAAGACGATCACCACCATACCCATATACGCCCTGACCAGTGACAGCTTCCGCAACTGGAGAGGAATGACCGAAAGCGGCGGCCGCCGGATAAAACGGGCCATCAACATCGATATGCGCTCCGTCCGGTTTGTCACCGACGAAATGCGCACCCGGTACTGCCGCTTCAGCCGAATCCGGCCCTACATCGACCAGCGGCAGGCAGAGATCGACGAGTACAACCGGGAGCACAACATCGATCCGACCGATCTCGTCAGCGGCCGCCGCATGACCAACCTCGGCGTCTTTCGCGCCTATGTTCAGGCCTATTTGGCCGGTCACCCTCTGGTCCGACAGGATATGACGATGCTCGTCCGACACCTGGCGCCGGGTCCGGAAGGCATACCCATAGAAGTCTACTTCTTCAGCGCCGACCAGCGGTGGGCCTACTACGAAGGTATCCAGGCCGACGTCTTTGATCACCTCCTGGCGGTGATTCCCGAGTTCGACCTGCGGGTGTACCAGCAGCCCAGCGGTACCGAGCTGCAAAACATCGCCGAGGCCCTGCACACACCGGGAAACCCCATATCGGGAAACCCCATACCGGGAAACCCCACACCACAGACACGAGATGAAACACAAGAGAACGTGAAACGTGATAAAACGTGAAGCGTAAGAAGAAGATGAAAGGTAAAAACAGAGAGCGCCGTCGAAAGTTCTTCGCAGCCCTAAAACAGATACGACCCAGACCCCTGGACTACGTCGTCATTGCCGTGGCGGTCGTCATCATCAGCGGGTTTTCCCACTTTGCCCTCCAGCGCAGCGGCCCCGCCCGGTCGGTAGAAATCCAGTCCGAAGACGGCACCTTCATCTACCCCCTGGACACACCCCGAGAAGTCCACGTTCACGGACCATTGGGCGACAGCATCGTCGTCATCAAAGACGGAGGCGTACGGTTTACCGACTCCCCCTGCCGCGACAAGATATGCATCGCCGCCGGAATCCTGACCGAGACCGACGACTGGACCGCCTGCCTGCCCAACCGCGTCTTTATCACCATCACCGGAGCGCCCCTGGACAAGTCCCCCGTCGACGCCCGCGCCTTCTGACGTTTCTTATCTTCCTTATCTTTTTTTTATTTTGAACCTGTCGGTTGCACCGGCCCATTCCCGCCTGATCCGCCCTACCCCTCCGGCGGGCCCATCAGCCGAAACTCCTCATCAACAAGCTCAAACCGGGACCGCCCGTCCGGGCCTTTCAGGCCCGAAGTGACGTAGACCCGGTGGTCCTCAGTCACAAAGACCGCCTCCACACCGTCAAGCTCCTCAATCAGGGTAAAACCGGCAGGAAGACCCATAACGTACCCAGTCGTGGACAGCGCGTCGGCGTCTATCGACCGGTCCCCCACAACCGTCACCTGCTCCAGCCCGTTCCGACTGGGATACCCCGTGGCGGGGTCCAGAATATGGTGATACCGGACACCGTCCTCCACAAAAAACCTCTCATAGGGACCGCTTGTCACCACCGTCCTGCCCGATGTGTAGACAATACCGATGTACTCATTGCGCCGGGCGTCCGGCCGCTGCACCCCCACGCGCCAGGGCGTACCGTCCGGCTTGGACCCGATCACCAGGATGTTGCCGCCAAAGTCCAGAATGGCGTGCTTCACACCCCCCTCGCGGAGAATACGGGCTCCTTCATCGGCGGCGTAGCCCTTGGCAATGGCACCCACGTCCACGCCCATTCCCTCCTCCGGCAGAGTCACCGAACCGTCGTCGTTCAGCGAGAGCTTCCGGTAGTCCACCAGCGACACCGCCCGGGCGATATCCCCTTCCGACGGCACCGATTCATGGCCCGAACCGATATCCCACAGCCTCACCAGGGGCCAGATCGTCACCTCAAAGGCGCCGTCGCTCAGTTCCGAGTACCTCAGAGCCTCCTTCAAAACCTCAAAGGTGTCCGCAGAGACCGGGGTTGCCGTCCCGGCGGGTGCCCGGTTTACATCAAGAAGCTCGGTCCGGTCGTAGTCCCGTTCCGACGTACTCATCCTGGCTTCGATATCGGCCACCCGCGCAAACACCGGTTCCAGAAGGGCCTCAGCCTCATCGGTGTACACGGTAATACGGACAACCGTGCCCAGAAGATACGCCTCATCAACACGGGGTCTGAGAGTCTCAGAAGAACAGGAAAACAGTAAAAAAACCAGCGCTGCCGCAAGGACCGCCCTGAAAGGACCCGGGCCAACCGGGGATGTAATAGTCATGGGGCGCCATTGTAGCCACCGACAAAATCCGGCGCAACAGAAAGTATGTAGAAGAGTGTTGTTTTTTCCGTCCAAATCGTTACCTAACCACGTATTACCTCTGAATAAAGACTTTTCGATTCCCAAAGTGTGGTACAAACGCAAGTTACAGCGCCTCTATCAACACGCTTCCAGATACTTCTTAGTATACTCTTCGCATATGAGTCAGAAAACACCAATAACCGTCGCCAGAGGCGACGGAATCGGACCCGAGATTATGGATGCAACCCTTCACATCCTTGAAGCGGCCGGGGCGAGAATCGAACCGGAGTTTATCGACATTGGAAAGAAGGTCTTTCTGGCGGGGAACTCTACCGGTATCGACCAGGCGGCGTGGGATTCGATCAGGCGGACCAAAGTTCTACTCAAAGCGCCGATCACCACACCCCAGGGCGGGGGCAACACCAGCCTCAATGTGACCATCCGCAAGGCCCTCGGTCTTTTCGCCAACGTGCGGCCGGTGCAGGCCTTTAACCCCTACGTCCAGACAAATTTCCCCGACATGGACGTGGTGATCGTCCGGGAGAACGAAGAAGACCTCTACGCGGGGATCGAACACCGGCAGACCTCGGAGGTGACCCAGTGCCTCAAACTGATCAGCCGTCCCGGAAGTGAGCGGATCATCCGCTTTGCCTTTGAGTATGCCCGGACCTACAACCGCCGGAAAGTGACCTGTCTGATCAAGGACAACATCATGAAGATCACCGACGGTCTCTTTCACCAGATCTTCGATGAGATTGCCCCGGAGTACCCCGAGATAGAGGCAAACCAGCAGATTATCGACATCGGAACCGCTCGAGTCGCCACCGCACCGGAACGGTACGACGTCATCGTTACACCGAATCTCTACGGGGATATCATCTCCGACATAGTCGCCGAGATGAGCGGCTCCGTCGGTCTGGCCGGAAGTTCCAATATAGGTGCGGAAGTGTCCATGTTCGAGGCGATCCACGGTTCAGCCCCGGATATCGCCGGGTCCAACATCGCCAACCCCAGCGGTCTGCTTAACGGGGCGTTCCAGATGCTGCTGCATATCGGACAGCCCGACGTCGCCGAAAAGGTGAACAACGCCTGGTTGCGGACCATAGAAGACGGTCTCCATACCGCCGACATCTACCGGCCGGGACACAGTGAGCGTCTGGTGGGTACCAAAGAGTTTGCCGACGCCGTAGCGGCGCGGATCGGACAAATTCCCGAACGGCTGAGGAAGTGGAACATCGACCCCAAACGGGATAGCCGGATCACCGTACCCGCCTACATCCGCAAACGGGCCAACAAGACTCTGGTCGGATCCGATCTCTTCGTGGACTGGCTGGCGGAACCGATGGATCCGACCGTTATCGGTAAGGATATGGAAACACTGGCGCTCCGGGCCGGGGGACGGTTGAAACTGAAGATGATCACCAACCGCGGCGTCAAAGCGTACCCCGACGGCTTCCCGGAGACGTTCCTGTCCGACCACTGGCGCTGCCGTTTTGTGGCGGTGGACACCCCGGTAGATACTCGGGCAGGCAGTAGCGGCAGCGGCGACAGCACCGACGGTGCCTACCAGCCCGTCGCCCACAAAGAGATCACCCAGCTGATGGATGTCCTCACCGCAAACGGCTACGAAGTGATCAAGACCGAGAACCTCTATCTCTTTGACGGCAAGGCCGGTTTTTCCCTGGGACAGGGCGAGTAGATGAAACTGCGCAGTTTTTCCTACTGTCCCGATTGCGGTGCCCCGGGGCTCGCCTTTGACGGCGTGAAGCGGTACAGCTGTGAGACCTGCGGTCTCGTCTTCTACCAGAACACCGCCGCGGCGTGCGGGGCAATTCTCCGTTACGATGATAAGATCCTCCTTCTGCGAAGAGCCAGGGAGCCCGCCCGGGGTATGCTCGATTTTCCCGGGGGGTTCATCGACCCCGGCGAAGGTCTGGAGGAGGGACTCCGTCGGGAGATCATCGAAGAG
>JBAYPC010000069.1:0-9791 GCA_041677905.1 Alkalispirochaeta sp.
AAATCAGGAGTGGACGTCCACCATGGTGCCGGTGGTGTCTGCGGCGGTATAGACGGCTTTGGGGCGGGGGGGGATTCGCAGGGCGGCAATTTCGCGGGCGGTCTCGGCGGAGCGGCGGGCCAGAAGTTCGCGGTTTTTCTGGTGCAGTTCCCGGATACGCCGGGAGAGGCGGGTGATTTCGTCGGTGTCGTCGATTGGAACAGGAAGGTGGATCGCCGCCAGGGCTTCCAGGTCTTTCAGGATCTGTCGTTCCCGGCGGATAGTGGTCTCGGCGTGGTCCAGATCGCGCCGGTCAAAGGCGCGGTGCTGCAGGGTAAGGACGTGGAGGTACTGCTGCAGCAGGTCGGTTGTGCGAGTTTTGTGCTTGTGACGAACCGCCTCAATGGTCACGCTGGTCTCCTTATATGTTGCCGTGGAGCGGGACACCCCGGGATGCCCGTCCGTTCTCGTTAACCGGCAATGTTCAGTCCGCTTCCGGAGGGTCGGGAGCCGGCGCTGGTGGTTTCTATCTGTTTCCAGGCGTCTCTGAGGCCGGCCATAAGGCTGCGTATCTCTTCCAGAGGGCCGGAGGTCTTCTTGACGTTTCCTTCCATGAGGCGCTCGTTGAAGTACATGTACAACCGAAAGAGGTTCCCGGCGATTTCACCGCCTTTTTCCAGGTCCAGAGAAACCATCAGTTCGGTGACGATGCTCTGCGCCTTTATCACGGCGTTGTTGATTGCGTCCAGCTTGCGATTCTCCGAGCGAATACCGTCCAGGGCGATATCGATCTGCTTTATTGCCTCTTCGTAGAGCATGACGATAACCCGTCCCTGGGTTGCCGTCTTTACGCTGGTCCGGCGATATGCCTGCACTGAACTCTGTTGATAAGCCATCTCTCCCCTCTCCTCCTATCGTGCGTTGTCCATCAGGGTCGACACCGTGACGGCGTCGTATCCCCGTTCAATCAGTCCATTCAAAAGTACGTCAAGACGGTGAAAGAGATAGTCGTCTCTGCCACCGTCCGGTCGGTCGTCTCCGGGTTTGCCGACGGTCATGGCGATTATGGAGCCCGGTTTTTTCTGCTGCAGCACCGTTTCTATGATGTCCGCTGCCGGTTTGTACAGTCGGCTGAGTCCATTTTCATCCCGCCGGGGTATCCAGTCCAGACTGTCCACGTCCCGACCGATGTACGCGTAGTTCATCTCCCGTGACGCCGCAATGATCACCGGATTCACAAAGTAGTACGGCGCGTGCCACAGCAGAGAGAGTTCCCGGCCGGTCGCCTCAAAGAAGTCGTCCTCGTTCCGGGCAAGTCCCTGCTTCACAAACTCGCTATCGATCTGAAACTGTCCATCTGCAAGGTCAAAATAGGTAAAAAAGAGATTTCCTACCTCATGTCCGCTTGCGGCAATTTCCCTGACTGCGCCGGGATGGCGACGGATGAAGTCCCCGTTCAGAAAGAATGTAGCACGTATGTCATACTCTACCAGAGTATTGAGTATCTCGGTAAGGCCCGCGACGGAGTCTACTGCGTTAAAGACCAGCGCAACTTCTCTGCGGCGAATACGTGATCCGTGAGAGAAATTGGTCAGGTCCACCACCTGATCCCGTTCGGGAAACGGCTCGTACTGTCTGCGAGGCCGCGGAAAGAGCGGAACGGTGCCGAACGAGGTTGCGCTGCGCACCATGACCATGTTGGCGTAACTGCCCCGGGAGAGGTTTTCAAGGTAGACGCGGTATTCAGCACCGGCAACCCGGACCGGGGTCACCCCAAATGTCTCAATGGGCGTCCAGCCGGTCTCCCGGAGTTCGTAGTGCTCACCCTCGTTGGTTACCCTGATCGCGGCGTCTTCCGGTGCAAAACCCACCTCTTCTACGGAGCTGAAGGCTACCAGTTCGCGGGCTTCACGAGCAGCTTGCAAGCTCCAGTTCTTTCGGGCGTTTTCCATAGCGTTCAGGTCGACCCGCTCAATCCGGGACCGCCCTGCCAGCACCGCTCTGGTATTCCCCTGCCATAATCCGTGGAGCAGCCCTTTTTGGGCCACGGTGAAGTCGGTTTCCCAGGTGGTGTAGTTGCGAATCTGCGCCTCACCGTCGGTCCAGACTAATGCCCGGGTACCGTCGGGAGAGAGGGCAATGCCCCGAACCCCGTTGTCGGTGGTGGGTAAAAAGGCGCTGCGCCCGGCAGGATCGTTCAGATTCAGGCGGTAGACCGCGGTGGTCGTTTCTCCATGGAGAATACTGCCGGTCAGAACGGTTATACGGTCTGCCGGAGACCAGAGGACCGTCTGCACCCGGGTATTCCGTGGCAGATACAGGTACGGCAGCGCCACCGCGCCTGCCGGCGAGGCACTCTGAAAATCATCGGTTTTCAGAAAGAAAACGGTCAGGTTCCGGCCGTCTTTGCTCAGAAGAACTTTGTTACCGTCAGGCGAGATCCAGAAGCGGTCAAAGTTCGGATCAAATGCATCGGGAAGTTTTCCCACGATGGTACCGATTTTCAGCAGCTGCTGGTACAGCGACCGGGTGAAAAACTCGGTGCTCCGTATACGGTACACCAGTGAGCCCCGGACGTAGTACAGGGTGTCACCGTCATCCCAGGTCACGTTCCACACCGTTCCCGGTCCGACCCGGCGGAGAGACTCGTTTAACGTGCGTCCGTCCCGGTGCTGTTTAATTGAAAAGTAGTAAAGCTCGTTGTTCCGGCTGTACACAAAAAAGCTGGAGTCGCCGGACCACCGGAGGGGAATGTCGTCCAGGGTTAGCTCTACCCCTGAGCTCACCACCGTGACTTTTTGATTCGTCGTGTCGTACAGCCGAAGCTCTCCGTATCCGGGAGAGGTGGGTGCCAGCCACGCCATGAATCTTCCGTCGGGGCTGGTGCCCACGGTGATCGTTTTCCCGGTCTGTATGTCGTTACCCTGAACGAAGGCGGGAAAGTGAGATACCGGCTGTAGGGTCATAACCGGCCGGGAAGGCTCTGCGCCGGTTCGGAAGAGTCCGAAACGGTTCTGAACCTGGATAGCGCCGGTTGAACTGACCACACTGATCCGCTCCGGGAAAACGGTTAGCTGTTTCATGGAAGCAACGGGAATATCAGCAAGAAAGACGGCGGAATACTCGCCCATCCCCGGCATGTCCGCCGATGCGGTAAAGAGAAGCTCTCCCGATGCGTTGAGATTCAACCCACCAAACCGTACCGACTGGGCAAAAGGGACGGCGAGAACCGCTGTTAACAGTGCGAGTACAAGTATGACACGTTTCAAAGTGCTACCTCCCGGTGACGTTCTTAACTTCGGCACTTCCGGGCGCAGGTATTAGGCTTTAAGGCAAGAAATCAGGGACACTCGGCAAATTCATGCAAAAACACGTCCAGCTCCTCTTCCATGTCTTCCAAACGGCGGGTCATCTCGTCAAGGCGGTCCAAAAAATGCGTTTTTTGCTGCTCTTCGATCTGCTCGAACGGTTCATTGAGATATTCATCCAGAGGTGGCGGTCGCCAGGGTACGCCGTCTGAAGGGGCCATGCACTGTCACTATAATCCGGCGGGGCCGTTATCTGCAATGTATTTCGTCTTGAAATCCCTTGTCATTCCTGAGATTTAGAATAGACTCAAAGCGATGCAATTACGTCGACGCGTACACTTTCACGTTAGCCTCATGACGGTCATCGTCTTACTTGTTGCGCTCATGACGGCAGCTTCCATCACCGCCGTGTTTCTGGTAAGCGGCAGATCAATAGAAGAATCGGCCGAAAAGCTCTTTACATCTGCGCGCAGCCTCACCCGGGAACGAACGGCGACTCTCCTGGAAGGTGCCCAGCGGACCGCTTCAACCGCCGCAATGGCCCGGGAACTGGACCGGCCGATTTCTCTCGATACGGTCCACCCCGGGGTACGTCTCTTCCGGGAGTACCTGAAAAACAACCCCTCTCTCTATTCTCTGTATGTCGGCCACGGGAACGGCGACTTCGTTCAGGTCATTCATACCAGGGGAAATGCCTTCGTCCTGGAAAGCCACGACGCGCCCACCGAAACGGCTTTTATACTGCGTACAATTGCTCAAAACACCGAAGGCACCCGGTTTCAGCAGTGGCGCTTTCTGGATGATCGGTGGGAGGTGCTGGGTACCCGGGAGGAACGGGATGTCTCCTACGATCCCCGCAGCAGGGACTGGTACATCGATGCGGGCGAAGCTCCGCCGTTGGACGCGGCCGGTCCAGTCGATGTGATTCGACCGGCCATCCTCTCGGACGCCTACATCTTTAACTCACTCAACGCCCCGGGTATAACCGCCGCCCGGGCGCTGCCTTCGGGGCTGGGGGTCCTTGGTGTGGACGTTACCCTGGCCGACCTGGAGGTGTTTGTCCAAAATGAACAGATATCTTCGGGCGGCGGCTTTCTGATCGCCGATCACCGGCGCCGTATCCTCGCCTATCACGAGAACCTGCGTCCGCTGCTGGATATCGATCCGGAAGCTCCTTCCAACGCCTTTCCCACGGTACCTGAAGAGTCGGAACTGGAGGACCGGGCAGAGAAACTTGGCTGGCTGATCAACCGAGAGGCGTGGGAAAGTGGTGACGGACAGCAGTGGACCTTTGTGGCCGGAGCGCCGACGGCCGATTTTCTCGGCCCTTTCCGGACGATCCGGAACAGGATCATCCTGCTGGCGGTGCTGCTGCTTCTGGTGTCCTTACCGTTTATCGTATGGGTTGCCCGGGCAATGACCCGTGTTCTCAGTGGTATGGCCGCGGACGTCAATCGGATCAAAGAGCTGGACTTTTCGGAATCCCCGCCGCTCCAGTCGTCTATCGTTGAGATTCATCAACTGGCACAGGGTTTTTCCGATATGAAGAGCCGGCTGTTCACCCGAACACAGGACCTCAACGTAAGCCTGGATCAGCTGGCTACTATTGTAGAGCTTAATATCGCCATTGCGGCTGAACAGAACATAGACAGGCTGTCGGAGCTGATACTTGAAGGCGCCCGGACTATCTCTCGCGCCGACGGCGGCAGTCTCTACCTCTTAGACGAGGAACGTCGGAACCTCAGTTTTGTCATTGTTCTGAATGACTCTCTTGGTTTCAAACAGGGAGGAACCAGCGGCTCCGCCATCTCCATGCCGCCGGTCCCGATGTACATGGACGACGGTCAGCCGAACGAACACAACGTGGTATCTCACACAGTCCATCATGAACAGACGGTGAATATCGCCGATGCCTACCACGCCGGGGGGTTTGATTTTTCCGGAACCCGCCGGTTTGACGAAGCCAACGGTTACCGGACGGAGTCGGTGTTGACGGTCCCACTCAAACCCCGGGGTAGCGACATAAGCGGCGCCATTCAGCTGCTCAACGCAAAGCATCCCGACACGGGGGAGACCATTCCGTTTTCCGAAGAGATTCAGCGCTTTGTGGAGGCTCTGTCCGCCGGTGCGGCGACGGCTCTGTACAACCGTGACCTCATCGAGGAGCAACGGCGTCTCTTTGAGGCGATGATTCAGCTGATTGCCGGTGCCATTGACGCCAAGAGTCCGTATACCGGTGGGCACTGTGCCCGGGTGCCGGAAATCGCCCTGATGCTGGCCCGGCAGGTTGATCACGTTTCGGAGGGGCCTCTGAAGGATTTTGCCTTCGCGGATGATCACGACTGGCGGGCGTTTCGGATCGGTGCCTGGCTTCATGACGCCGGGAAGGTCACAACACCTGACTTTGTTGTGGACAAGGCGACCAAGCTGGAGACTATCTACAACCGGATTCATGAGATTCGCACCCGTTTTGAGGTGGTTCTCCGGGACGCCAGAATTGCCCGCCACGAAGCGGTGGCGGCCGGGGCGGACCCCGCCGAAGAAGACGCCCGACTTGCAGAAGTTGAACAAGAGTTGAAGAGCGATTTTGCTTTCATCGCTGAGTGTAATCTGGGCGGTGAGTTTATGGCGCCGGACCGGATGGAACGCCTGCGCCGTATTGCCGAACGCCGCTGGGTTCGCCACTTTGACGACACAATCGGACTTTCCTGGGAAGAGCAGCAGCGTCGGGACGCAGCGGGGGAGCGTCCGCTGCCGGCGGAAGAGCACCTGCTGGCGGACAAACCGGAACACCTGGTGCCCCGGACCAGCGACTTTTACAAGCAGTACGAGCGGTTCGGTTTTACCCTCCCCGTTCCAGAGTACCTCTATAACCACGGTGAGATGTACAATCTTGCCGTCGGCAGGGGAACGTTGACCGCCGAAGAACGTTTCAAGATCAACGAGCACGTCATGCAGACTATCGTCATGCTGGATCGGCTGCCCTTTCCACGAACGCTGCAGAACGTGCCCGAGTACGCGGGGACGCACCATGAGGCGCTGAACGGCACCGGTTATCCCCGACAGCTTACGGGAGAAGACCTCTCCATTCCGGCTCGGATCATGGCAATTGCAGATATATTTGAAGCCCTGACCGCATCGGATCGGCCGTACAAGAAGGCAAAACCTCTCTCGGCGGCGATCGATATTCTTGCGAAGTTCAAGGAAGAGGGTCATATCGACCCGGATCTGTTCGATCTCTTCCTGACATCAGGGGTGTACCGGCAGTACGCTGAAACGTATCTCAAACCGGAACAGATTGATGAAGTCGATATTTCCCGTTATATCGGCTGAAACGGTTGAAACGGGTGAAATCGTCGAAAACTGTGACAATTGCCGGTATTCTGTTACCATATACGGGTGAAACAGAAATCAATCCAGCCCTATGACGGGCGCCGTCGAGTTATTGTTGATCGGGTCCAGCCATGTATTGATGCCGGACGTTTTCCAGTCAAACGGATAGAAGGTGAATCGGTCCATGTAGAAGCAGATATCCTCGCCGACGGCCATGACCTGATCCGGGCGGTCCTTCGATACAGACGGGAAGGCGGCCGGTGGCAGGAAATTCCTCTTCACAACCAGGGCAACGACCACTGGACTGCGTCGTTCCCCGTGAAATCCATGGGATATTATGAGTACACCGTTCGTGCCTGGATTGACCATTTCGACACCTGGCTTTCAGGTATCCGCAAGAAACACGATGCAGCGGTCGTAGACGATGCCGACCTTGCCATCGGGGCGGGGTTGGTTCACCAAACAGCAAGACGAGCTTCAAAAAAAGACGCACCGCGGATAGCCACGATCGCCGATGCACTGCTGGACGGCACAAAAGACACTCCCCGTCGGTTGCGGGCCGTACTAAGCGCCGATTCGGTGGCTTTAATCAGGAAGTACCCCGACCGGACTCTGGAGACTGAGTATTCCACCGTTCTTCGCGTCCGGGTTGACCGGAAACGGGCCGGTTTCAGCGCCTGGTACGAGCTCTTTCCCCGTTCTGCCGGAGAACCAACGCGTCCATCGGGAACCCACGGCACATTTAAGGATGTCATGGAGCGTCTGCCCTATATCGCCCGGCTCGGGTTTGATGTGGTCTACCTGCCTCCCATCCACCCGATCGGTACCACCAAACGAAAAGGCCGCAACAACAACGTCGTCGCCGGTCCTGACGATCCGGGTTCACCCTGGGCCATCGGCTCGGCCGAAGGCGGGCATACGGCCATACACCCCCAGCTTGGTACCCTTGGAGATTTCCGGGAACTGGTAGACCGCATGCGGAGTCATGAAATGGAGCCCGCCCTGGACATCGCCTTTCAGTGTTCCCCCGATCACCCCTGGGTGACGGAGCACCCTGAGTGGTTTGTCGCCCGCCCGGACGGCACCATTCAGTACGCAGAGAACCCCCCCAAGAAATACGAGGATATCTACCCCATCAACTTCGAGACCCCTGAATGGGAGTCCCTCTGGCACGAACTGAAAGACGTTTTCGCCTACTGGTGTGAACAGGATGTACGGGTGTTTCGGGTTGACAACCCCCACACCAAAGCGTTCCCCTTCTGGGAATGGGTCATTGCAGAAATTCAGAGAGACTACCCTGAGACGATTTTCCTGGCCGAGGCGTTCACCAGTCCCAAACGGATGTACCGTCTGGCCAAGGCGGGCTTTACCCAGTCCTACACCTACTTCACCTGGCGTAACTCGCCGGCGGAGCTCCAGGAGTACCTGACCGAACTGACGACAACCGAACCTGCGGAGTTCTTCAGACCGAATTTCTGGCCCAACACACCGGACATTCTCCATGAGGACCTGCAGACCGGGGGAACCCCCGCCTTCAAGGCGCGCTTTGCCCTGGCCGCCACTCTGAGCGGCAATTACGGCATCTACGGTCCCGCTTTTGAACTGCAGGAAGCCACTCCCCTTCGGCCGGGCAGTGAAGAGTACCTCCATTCGGAGAAATACGAAATCCGGCAGTGGGACCTCACCCGAAAAAACTCTCTGGCTCCGTATATCAGCCGGATCAACGAAATTCGTCGCCGGCAGGAGGCGTTACAGGACAACCGGCACCTCCAGTTTCACGCCTGCGACAATCCGTCGATTCTCTGTTACAGCAAACGGAACGACGAAGGAGACAGCGTCATACTGGTCTGTGTGAACATGGACTACCGTCATAGCCAGTCCGGTTGGGTTGAGTTTTCTCCGCCGGCGGTAGGCCTGTCCCGGCAGCCGCCCTTTGTGGTGCATGACCTGTTGACCGAGGTCCGGTACACCTGGCGCTCATTCTGGAACTACATCGAACTGGACCCTCACACCCAACCGGTCCACATATTTTCAATTGAACTTTCCTGACATGACGAAGAGGCCAATAGGAGGAACCGTGAATCAGAACGACTGGTACAAAGACGCCGTGATATATGAGCTGCACGTTCGCTCGTTCATGGACAGCAACAGCGACGGAATGGGCGACTTTAAGGGACTCACGGGAAAACTGGACTACCTGAAGGACCTTGGGATCGACACTATCTGGGTACTGCCGTTTTATCCATCGCCCTGGCGGGACGACGGCTATGACATCTCCGATTACAACGGCGTCCACCCGGCCTACGGAACCATTCGAGATTTTAAACGCTTTCTGAAGGAAGCTCACGCTCGGGACCTGCGGGTGATCACCGAGTTGGTCATCAACCACACATCCAGTCAACACCCCTGGTTTGAGCGGTCCCGCAGGGCAAAACCGGGCAGTTCCTGGCGGGACTTCTACGTCTGGAGTGATACTCCCGATCGGTATACCGACGCGAGAATCATCTTTCAGGACTTCGAAACGTCAAACTGGACGTGGGATTCCGTTGCCCAGGCGTATTACTGGCACCGTTTCTACTCCCATCAGCCCGACCTGAACTTTGACAATCCCCGGGTACAGGATGAAGTTTTCAAAGCCCTGGATTACTGGTTTTCCATGGGTGTCGACGGGATGCGCCTGGATGCAGTCCCCTATCTCTTTGCACGGGACGGTACCAACTGCGAAAACCTTCCGGAGACTCACGACTTCCTGCGAAAGATGCGGACCCACGTAGACGCCAAGTTTCCCGGGCGGATGCTCCTGGCAGAGGCAAATCAGTGGCCCGAAGATGCCGTTGCCTACTTCGGCCAGGGTGACGGCGATGAATGTAACATGGCGTTCCATTTTCCCTTGATGCCCCGGTTGTTTATGGCGTTGAAAATGGAAGAGGCTTTTCCGGTCATCGACATTCTGGAACAGACACCGTCTATTCCGAAAACTTCGCAGTGGGGAATTTTTCTCAGAAACCACGACGAGTTGACCCTTGAAATGGTCACCGACGAAGAACGGGACTACATGTACCGCGCATACGGCCGGGACCCCCGTCATCGGATCAACCTCGGCATACGTAGACGTCTTGCCCCCCTTCTGGACAACAACCGGCGCCGCATTGAACTCATGAACAGCCTGCT
>JBAYPC010000070.1:0-9699 GCA_041677905.1 Alkalispirochaeta sp.
GGTGACGCCGTTTTATCAGGGAGACCGTTTCCATACCCGGTTCCAGCCCAATGGTGATCAGGCCGTCAACCGCGGCGCTGCGGACTCCCTCCAGGACGGACTCCCGGAGCGGCGGGATCAGGGTAAGTGAATAGCCGTGCTTTTCACAGACGGCCCCAATACCGCGGACAATTTCAGAGAGGTGGGAATTGCGGAACGCCTGGGGGATCACCTCCGGTAAGAGCAATCCTATTGAGCTGTGACGCTGCAGGCTGAGGTTGCGCGCCATAGGATCGGGGATGTAATCCAGCGAATCGGCGACTGCGAGAATCCGTTTTCGTGCTTTTTCGCTGATACGACCGGGATCGTTGAAGGCGAAGGAGACACTGGTCTTGGAATAACCTGAGATGCGGGCGATATCTTTGATGGTGACTCGTGCCATGGTCCGTATGCTCTGGCTCTATTTGATTGAACCGGCGACCATTCCCTTGACAATCCTCTTCTGGGCAATGAAAAAGAGGATCAGGACCGGAATCATGGCCATGAGGATTGCCGTGAGTATGAGGTCCCACTGCTTTACGTAGGCCCCGGCAAAGTTTGCCACCGCCAGCGGAAGAGTCTGAATTCGGTTTCCTTTTCCCAGTACCAGAAGGGGCAGCAGGAAGTCGTTCCATATCCACATACCGTGAAGAATACCAATGGTGGCGTGTACCGGTGTGAGTAGGGGAAAGATGATTCGGAAGAACACCTCCGGCAGTTTGCAGCCGTCGATGATGGACGCCTCTTCCAGTTCAAATGGGATGTTCTTGATGAACCCGTGGTACACAAAGACGGACAGAGACAGACCAAAGCCCAGGTAGGCCAGGACAATTCCGAAGTAGGTCCGTAAGAGGCGCAGGCCGGTTACCTGAAAGACCGTTCTGAACCAGGCGACCAGGGGAAACATGACAATCTGAAAGGGTATAACCATAGCGGCAACAAATATCAGAAAGATAAACTGGGACGTTTTTGTCTTGGTCCGAACCAGTACCCAGGCGCCCATGGCGGGGAAAATGGTGACAAAAACGAGGGATAACGCGGTGATAATGAGGGAGGAGAAAAAGGACGACGAATAGCGGACGTTCCGACTCGTCCAGATCGATTCCATATTGACAAAAAGCTGACTCCATTTTTCGGGCAGACGCATGGGATACTGGGTGACCGAAAACGCGTCCTTTGCAGAGTTGATAAAGACGATAACAAAGGGATAGAGGTACACCACCAGGAATGCCAGCATGAAGAACTCTAAAATGTACAGTCTCTTGTTGCTCTTCATAGTTCCAGTTCCTTTTTCTTGTTGATAGAGACCTGAACGAGAGAAAACACGACGATGACCACAAAGAAGACGACCGCTCGGGCCTGGCCTGCGGCAAGGTCGTTCCCTACGAAGGCGACTTTGTAGATGTTCATTGCCAACAGTTCGGTGCCGTATATGGATTCGCCCATGAACGACGTGGCCGGTCCGCCGGCGGTTAACGAGTAGTTCACGTCAAACTGTTTGAACGAGTTTACCAGTGTGAGAAACATCGTGATGGTGAACGCCTGGGCGATCATGGGAACGGTGATGCCGCGAAACTTCTGCCAGCCTGAGGCGCCGTCGATCTGGGCCGCTTCGTATAGTTCCGTCGGAACCCCTTCGATCGCCGCCACGTAGATCATCATGATGTACCCCGCGTACTGCCAGCTGCCGACGATGACCAGCGCGATAATCGAGGTATCCACGTGCCGGAGCATCAGATTTTCCGGGTTGGCCAGGGTTGAGAGAAAGGGAAGGGCGTTTCCGATCGCCGGGATGGCGTTGTTAAAGACAAACTGCCAGAGGTATCCCAGAATCAGTCCACCGATGAGATAGGGGACAAAAAAGCCCATCCGGTAGAGGTTGCGAAATCGGAGTTTGCTGGTGACCGCCAGCGCCAGGACTATGGCGAGGACGTTGATTACCACAACGTTTACCAGTGTGTAAATCGTTGTGATAATGAACGAGTAGAGAAATGAAGGGTCCTGAAAACTGCGGGTAAAGTTATGAAGGCCCACAAATTTAAGGCCCTGCCCGGCTCGGGCGGTGGCGTTCCAGTCGGTAAAAGAGTAGAACCCTCCGATAACAAAGGGAATGGCTACAACCATTACAAAGGCAAAGAGAACCGGAGCAAGAAAAACCCAGAAGGTTACGTTGTTTCGGTGAAATCTGTTCATGCCGGACTCCGTGAGAGGCCGGCGGAATCGTCACGGTGACGATTCCGCCGGCGGGCTATGTACGTGTTGTTACGCCAGGGGAAATCAGTTTTTGCGATTCTCAAATGCCCGGGTCATGGCCTGGACAAACTCACTTTTGCTGATCTGTTTGGTCGCAAACTGGTTGTAAATAGGCGCCAGGACCTGATCGCGGAACTCACCGGAAAACTGGTACTGGTTCCAGGAGTAGACCTTTCCTGCGGACGACCACTTCTGCACCGACTGAGACAGCTGACCCGCCGGTTTCAGGGTGATGTTGGAGAACGCCGGGAGCATACCCGCCTCTTTGACCATGAAGTTCTGGCCGGCGTTGGTGTACACCATGTCGTTGAGAAACTGTTTGGCTGCCGCGACGTTCTTTGACTCGGCGTTGATGACGTAGAAGGACGGGGCCGAAACAAAGATGCCGTCGGTAACCTGTTTCAGAGAACCGTGTGGGGCAAATGCCATAGGAAAGGTAGCCCCTGCTGCGTCCATGTTGGGGTCTACCCAGTTGCCCTGGTGCAGGAAGGCGGCTTTTTCCGTTGCGAAGGCGCCGACCTGGGCATCGTAGTTGCCGGTGGTCAACACCGTCTGGTCGGCGTAGGTAAAGAGAAGCTCAACCCAGTCGGCGTACTGCTGCAGCCGGTTTTGATCGACCTTTCCGTTCTGCAGATCCTTGACGACACTCATGTCACCGTAGGGCAGGCCGTTGGAAAGCAGGGAGTTGAAGTTGTGGTGGGCCGTTACCCAGCCCATGTCGGCCGATGCGGCCATAGAGACGACGGAGTCCAGGCCCAGCTTGTCTTTCATCCCGTCAATTTTCTGAAACGCCGTTTTGTAGGCGCCATAACTGGTCAGTGATGCGGGGTCCACACCGGCTGCTTTAAGGATATCGCCGTTGTAGGCCATACCCCATCCTTCGATGGCGACGGGAAACCCATAGACTTTACCGTCAACGGTGAAGGCAACGGACGTGTCGGCGACCCATTTTTCACCGGACAGGTCCAGTATCAGGCTTTCCCATTCCCGGTAGTCTTCAATCCCGGCGATTATAAAGATGTCCGGCATTTCACCGGCGGTATAGTCGGCCCGCAGCTGCTGTCCGAGACTCGTACCGGAAGATCCGCCGACCGACTTGATCGTGATGCCAATCCCGCTGCTGTCGGACCAGACCTGTCCGTAATCCTGCAGCATTGCATCGATTTCAGGCTTGTTCTGCATCAGTGTGATACCGTCACGGCCCGTTTCGGGACGTCCCGAGGCAAAAACCACCGCGCCGATCATAAGCAATACCAGCGCTGCGACTCCAATTTTTCTCATATTACCACTCCTTTGGGGCGAATTCGTACGTAAAACTCGGTTACTAAACCGGTTTACATCCAGCCTAACCCGGTTTATACGACTTGTCAAATTTTTTTTCCGACCGCCCGAGCCGTTGTCCCGGCATCCGTCCCGCACGATCTGAGCCAAATCATCCCTTGATTTCGCGGGAAAAGCGCAGTATTCTATTTTTCTCGGTCGACGACCGACAAAGACAAGGACCAATAAAGCGGGGAGTAAATTATGAACACACAGACGATACCGCAGGTGTTACAGACAGTAGTGAAAGACCACCCGGACATCGCCGCCCAGATGGCCAGGGACCCGGACGGTCCGTTTCGGGCCCGGTCTTACCGGGAGTTGTACCAGGACGTATCGGCCTTCGCCGCCGGCCTGCAGACCCTGGGAGTCCGCCGGGGCGACCATGTCGGCCTGGTTTCCGAGAACAGGGTTGAGTGGTTTGTCTCGGACCTTGCCATACTCAGCCTTGGTGCGGCCGATGTCCCCCGGGGAAACGACAGCACCGCCGCCGAGCTGTCTTTTATTCTGGGATTACCGGAATGTGCGGTGGTGATAGTGGAAAACGAGGCCCAACTCAAGAAAGTCAGCAGCGTCGCCGCCGATCTGACCTCGCTGAAACACATCGTCATCTTCGACGGCGAGATCGAATCGAAACCCCTTCGGGGAGTGAAGGGTCACCGCTACCAGGACGTTATGACGGCCGGGCAAGGGGTTCTGCAAAAAAAACCCGCCGCCATTGAAGAAGAAATCGCCCAGGGGAAACCGGACGACACGGCCACCATCATCTTCACCTCCGGTACAACAGGTGAACCAAAAGGGGTCATGCTGAGCCACTGGAACTTTCTGTACCAGGTTCAGTGCGTTCCCGAGCGGATCACCCTGGAACCGGGAGACATCTGGCTGTGCGTGCTCCCGGTCTGGCACTCCTTTGAACGGATTGTCCAGTATATCGCTCTGGGAAGTGCAACCACCCTGGCCTACTCCAAACCGATCGGGAAAATCATGCTCGCCGATATGGCCGAAATACATCCCAAGTGGATGGCGTCGGTTCCGCGAATCTGGGAAGCGATACGCGCCGGAATCTACCAGAACATCAAGTCCCAGGGTGGCGCAAAAAAAGTTCTCTTTAACTTCTTTGTCTCCGTCGGTGGAGCCCACAAGAAACTGTCGGATATGTTCCGGGGCCTCATCCCCGACTTTCGCCGCCGGAACAGAATGGTCGATGCGGCGGTGGCCGCCGTTCCTCTGCTGTTGCTGACACCGGTGAAAGCACTGGGTAACATCCTGGTTTTCGGGAAAATAAAGGCCAAGCTTGGGGGACAGTTCGTGGCCGGCGTGTCCGGCGGAGGTGCTTTACCCCCGGCCGTAGATGCCTTTTTCGGTTCCGCCGGAGTGCTGTTGCTTGAAGGGTACGGACTGACCGAGACGGCGCCGGTACTTGGGGTGCGCCACCAGTTGCGGCCCGTTCCCGGAACCGTGGGTACCCTCTTACCCGGAACAGAGTGTCAGATTCGGTCCGAAGACGGAACGGTACTGCCACCCGGTGAAATGGGAATTATCTTTGTCCGGGGACCTCAGGTTATGAAGGGCTATTTTCAACGCCCCGATCTTACCCAGGCGGTCCTGGACGACCAGGGGTGGTTAAACACCGGCGATCTGGGAATGTTGTCCCACCGGGGAGAACTGAAGATCACCGGCCGTGCCAAAGACACCGTTGTTCTCCTGGGTGGGGAAAATATCGAACCTCTGCCGATTGAGCAGAAGCTGCAGGAAAGCGATCTGATCGAACGGGCTGTCGTTGTCGGACAGGACCAGAAATATCTGTCCGCCTTGATCTGTCCCAATATGGACGGCATCGCCGGGTATGCCAACGAAAACCACGTTCCATACCTGGATAAACAGGACCTTCTTGAAAGCGAAGTCGTCCATGAGCTGATCAGCAGTGAGGTCAGTAATCTGATCAACACCCGAACCGGGTTCAAAGCATTTGAACTGATCTACCGGATAACGCTGATACCCGATGACTTCGAAGTAGGGAAGGAGCTTTCAGCAAAACAGGAAATCAAACGACACGTCATTTCCGAACGGTACAAAAAAGAAATTGACGCCTTGTTCCGGTAGTAGTACCGCCGGTCGTTAACGCGCCCGGCGGGAGCTCGCGCTGCGCCGTTCATCTCGCCTACCGCCGCTCTTGCTTCGATTGCCACCGTTTCCGCCGGGCCCGTAGCTGCGGTTTCCACCGGGCCCGCTTCTGCCCCCACGCCCCGCGTTTCCATGCCCCGCGTTTCCGCGTCCGGCGTGTCCACGTCTGCCGCTGTTTCCGCGTCCACCCCCGCTTCCGCGTCCGACAATCGCAGGTTCCACATGAAACGGATGGGACCGGTCTATCTCTACTTCACTGCGCAGCATAGATTCAATCCGACGAAAGTCGTTCAGTTCGTCGCGATCACAAAAACTCAGTGCCACACCTTCATTACCTGCCCGAGCAGTCCGGCCAATCCGGTGCACGTACGTTTCCGGTTCATTGGGAATCTCGTAGTTAATCACATGGGTGATGTCGTCGACATCAATACCCCGGGCCGCCACATCCGTCCCGACCAGAACCTGAATCTTTCCGCGCCGAAAACTCTCCAGGGCCCGCTGACGCTGGTTCTGCGTCCGATTACCGTGAATCTCATCAGAGGGAATACCCGCCTTGGACAGCACCTTCGCAACCCGGGCAGCCCGATGTTTCGTGCGGGTAAAGACCAGCACCCGGAACATGCCCCGTTCCCGGATAATCTCCGGCAGCAGCGTGATTTTGTCCTCCCGGGTCATGTGAAGAACACTCTGCTTGATACCATCTGCAGTCATCGCCTTAGGAGCAATAGCCACCCGTTGCGCTTCAGGCCCCAACAGCTCCGCCGCAAGATGCTCAACTTCCGTCGGCATAGTCGCCGAAAAAAGCGCCGTCTGCTTCCGCGCCACCGCCATTTTGGCAATTTTGCGCACCTCCGGAATAAACCCCATATCCAGCATCCGGTCCGCCTCATCCAGAATGAAATAAGCCACCCCGGACAGATCAATAGCGCCCTCACCGATAAAATCCTGCAACCGTCCCGGCGTCGCCACCAGCACATCCGGCTGACGTCGCAACCCCTCCAGCTGCCGCCCCTTGGGAGCACCACCAAACACCGCCAGATGACTGACCCCCGTACCCGCCCCATAGACCGCCACACTCCGATCAATCTGAATGGCCAGTTCCCGAGTAGGCGCCAGAATCAAAGCAACCGGACGAGCAGGAGCCGCCCGACGATACGGTTTTTTGGAGTTTGAACGCCCAGCGTTCCGCCCCGCACCACCACCACCGGCCGGCTCATTACCGGATCGATCGGCGAGAATCACGTGCAGCAACGGCAAGGTAAAGGCAGCCGTTTTGCCCGTGCCGGTCTGGGCCGTACCCAGCAGATTGGCACCCGAAAGCAGCACCGGAATAGCCCTGGCCTGAACCTCCGTCGGTTCAGAATAGCCCTCCCGGGCGACAACTTTGATCAGCGACTCCGCCAAACCAAGGTCGGAAAAAGAAAGAGATTGCATAATAGTCCTTTGAAGTGAAACACGTCCCGCGGAGGATCCACCGATGATAGTATACGGGAGAAGGAACGTCTTGGATAAAAACGCGTGCTGAACGAAAGGAACTGTCAAGCAGATCCTGCGGGTTCGGCCAGGTCAGTCAACCGCTGGTTGTACAATAACCACGATTCAGCCGATCGTGTCAATACAGGAGGATCCCATGGATGGAAGAAACAGAAAAGACGTGCGCCCGGGACAGCGCGTTTCAATCGTACAGAAACAGGACCAGCGGAGCGGTACACTCACCGACGGCGTCGTGGCCCAACTCCTGACAAAATCGGCCTTTCACCCCCACGGCATAAAAGTACGGCTTGAATCCGGCATAGTAGGGCGGGTAAAGGAAATCATCCCGTAAGCCCAGGCCCGCCCGGCGCCTCCGGCGCCGGGCTCCCCAACGCCGGCCTCCCCCAACGCCGGGCTCCCCAACAAAAAAAGACACCCTTTCGGGTGCCTTTTCATTCAAACAACCGCCGATTTCCGGCGAACGTTGATTACCAGCGGTAGTTGCGTCCACCGCCGCCGTAACCACCACCACCACCGCCACTGCGGCGATTTTCGGTGCGGGGCTTCGCTTCGTTGATTTTCAGCTGACGGCCGTCAAGTTCCTGACCGTCAAGGGCGCTCTGAGCGGCCTTTGCTTCTTCTTCATTGCTCATTTCGACAAATCCAAATCCCCGAGAACGGCCGGTGTCACGGTCGGTGACAATATCGGCGGAAACAACTTCACCGTGCGGTGAAAAGTGGTCCCGAAGATCGAATTCCTGCGTCTGAAAACTAAGATTACCTACGTACAGTTTTGTACCCATTTGTTACTCCATTCTGCCAGTGGCAGATCACTAATTTCAACCCTGGTCTGGTCTGCCTGATCTGTCTTGGTTGCCTGCTTTAAGGAGGGAAACAAAAACGACGTAGCCTACGAACCGGATCGTTAAAGGAACACTATGTCGAATTAACCGGTTTGTCAAGGTTGTTTTTTAGAAACTTTAATCGGATTATCAGCGAGATTTGTCATGGGAACCAAAGCTTCAATTTCGCGGACCGCTTCGTCACCAAAAAATATCTGCAGCAGCGTCCTGGCAAGCTCACGCTGACCGTCGTTGGTACCACGGCAGTAGAGATCGGACGTCCGTTCGGACAGGGCAAGACGGATAATCTCCAGTTCCAGGTAACTCCGCAGCTGACCCATCTCGGAGGCCGGAGGGTAGTACTCTCGGGGTGCCTCCCCTCCTTCTTCAGCTTCATAGGTACCCACTGCAGGAGACTCGTCTTCAGCAGAGACGTCCCCGGCCGGTACGGAGAGAAAGATCAGCGCACCAAGCACAGTGCCCTTGCGGTCGGTAAAGGGACTGATATCCAGGCGTGCAGCTTTGGTACCACCCAGATGGGACCGGACCGTCTGTTTTCCCACGGTAGCGCCCCGGTCCCCGGCAATGACGGTGGTCACCCGGTTCTGCAGAACCTGCTGAGCCTCTGCGTTGTTCAGAAGGATGATCTCGTCCAGCCGCCGTCCCCAGGATTCAAATTTGGTCAGACCGACCAGGTGCTTTGCCCGGTTATTCATATACCGGACGTGGAGCTGCCTGTCCACCACAACGACACCGTGGGGCAGACCTCTCAGAATAGCGGCAAAGCGCTCGACATTCCGATCCCGAAGCACGTCTTTCCCGTGGCGGTACCAGGCCATACGCAAGGCGCCGGCCAACTGCCGCTCCTGAATCGGTTTCAGAAGATACCCGTACGGTTCGGTGATCGACGCCCGCCGCAGAATTTCGTCACTCGAATAGGCCGTCAGAAAGATGATGGGAATATCGGCACGCTCACGGATCTTCGTTGCCGCCTCTACACCGTCCATTCCGTTCTTAAGACGGATATCCATCAGAACCAAATCCGGATTCAAGTGCTCGGCTGCGGCAATCGCCTCTTCTCCGGTGTCTACAATACCCAGAACGGTGTAACCGAGGCTTTCAATAGTCTCCTCAATTTCCAGAGAGACAAGACCTTCGTCTTCGACAATCAGAATACCTTTACTCACTTGATATCTCCATGGGCTCAGACCCGTGTGGTTCCGGCGGAATGTCAAACCGGAAGCGAGTACCGCCGGTACGCCGCAGTTTTACCGTTGCACCCACCTGTCGCGCCAGGACCTTCACAATCCGAAGCCCCAACGTGGCCGGCGCCGCCGGATCGACGGACTCAGGCATTCCCACGCCGTCGTCTTCAACAATGAGGGTCAACGACGAGTCCGGTTTCTGCGCCATGGTGACGCGAATCGTCCCGGATTGTCGACCGGTAAAAGCGTGTTTCAGAGAATTGGTGACGATTTCGTTGGTCATAAGTGCACAGGGAACGGCCACGTGAATGGGCAGCCCGACCCCCCGGGCATCGATATCCGTTGTGATTTCTTTGTCGTCACCGGCTAAAGACCCCACCAGATTGTCCAGTAACCGGCGAAAGTAGTCCTGGGCGTCCACCGCAGAGAGATCGTCCGACTGGTACAGCCGGTCGTGGACCATA
>JBAYPC010000071.1:0-9656 GCA_041677905.1 Alkalispirochaeta sp.
ACTGTCGGGCTCCCGGTAGAAGCGGTTGGGCTGGTTGCCGGTGTAGACTTCCTGGTCGACATGTTCCGGACCGGCACCAACGTCACCGGGGACCTTACTACGTCGGTCGTCGTCGGCAACTCTCTTGGCGAGTTTGACAGGGAGGCGTTTCTGGCGCACCAGTTTGGCCCGGGTGAGCCGGTAGAGGCGTGACACGCCGGTTACCACCGGTAGCCGTTGCCGCCGTATGTATAGGCCGGACCGAGAAGGACGTAGACGATACTTCTGAACTGGTCGTTTACGGAGTAGCCGATGTTGAACTCACCCAGGCCGGTGTGAAAGGCCAGTCCGACCCTTCCACCGGCCACAGTCGCGGTGCTCAGGATCGCGTCAAAGGACTCGTCCCAGATGCGGCCCACGTTTCCGCCGACACGGAGATATACCGATTCGCCCACACCCAGAGGCAGGGGGAACAGATTAACCCGAACGTCGCCCCCCACCGTAAGGATGTGGTTTCCCGATAGTTCCTGGTAGTAGTACCCTTCAAACAGTTCAGCACCACCGGTGTAGTACTGCTCATACGGCGGAACTTTAGAGTTGAGATCGCTGCCGCCTTCTACCCGCAGTTGAAAGTTGATCCGGTCGGTCAACGCAAAGAACCGGCGTCCCGAATAGTCCAGTCGGCTGTTGAAGCTGCGGTCATCTCCGTCATAACGCCAGCGGTATATGAAGGAGGCCTCTCCTCCCCGGGTGGGAAAGAACGCCCGGTCCAGAGTGTCGTAATGAAGCATGGTGCTGATACCAACCCTCCGGGTGGAAATCTCATCCAGGAGGTCGCTGCCCTGTGCCCGCTCCAGGGAAAACCACTCGGTAAACCCGGACACACCCAGGGTCGCACGCTGCAGAAACGGTGTTTCCAGCCACAGCTCAACTCCGGTTCGGCGTTGCAGATACAGCGATTCAACGGTACGGCCGTCGTACAGGATAAGCGGTGGTGAGAGCAGGTACCCGGCCACGCCGAGTTTCACCGGCCCTGCGACAAAGGTGCTGAGAGCCAGGCGCGTCTGGGGCAGTTCGGTTATCCAGAGATCGGTTTCCATTTGCAACCGTTCCATACCGAAGCTGGTTACGTAGTTACCGTGCAGCACGGACCGCATGTTGAGATCACTTTCAAGCTGAACGCGGGTACCGAACCCGAGTTGTACTTCCGAACGGTACGGTTTATGGGGAACTCCGTATACGGTAAGGGTGAAAGGCCGGTCACTTCCCTCCCGGATGGTGCCCTGACTGAGGTCGTATGACACGTACTCGTACACGCCTGTGTCGTAGAGGCGGTAAACGGATTCGCGAATCTCCGCGGCCGTCACGGTCTTTCCGGCAAGGCTCTCCTGGAGTTCAAGCAGGGAGGGCGGGATAGGTCGGCTCTCGGGTACGTCCAGGTAAACCGCGCCGATCCGGTAGTGTTGGGGACGCAGCGGTGTCGGGGCCTCCCGCTCTACTTGGGTGAGCTGCGGTGGGTCGGCGGTGGCGCGGTCTGGAGGGCGCTGTCCGGCCGGGGTGATCGCCGCCGAGCCCGCAAGGGCGAGGCGGTCCCGGAGTGCCACCAGTTCAGGTTCTGCAGCCCGAGCTGCTTCTATTCCGATATTCACAAGTTCCATGGCGTTCCCGAAACTGAGGGTGGTATAGCCCGTCATGTTCGGGGCAATCACAAGATCGGCCCGGTCCAGGTTTCTCCGGACACCCTCCTGGCGCAGGATCATACCGGCCTGTTCCACAATAGAACCGACGTCCTGAAGCTCCTCTTCAGACCGATCGGCGTTGAACAAATGGACCGCAATAACCACATCGGCTCCAAGGTCCTGCACCACATCGACGGGCAGGTTGTTCGTCCACCCTCCGTCTACGAGATACCGCCCCCCGTAACGAAGGGGCGTAAAAACACCGGGTACGCCGATACTCGCCCGAACGGCACTCTTGAGGTCTCCTTCGGTAAAGACGACTTCTTCGCCCGTCACAAGATCAGTGGCGACAATGCCGATAGGTCGGGGAAGCTCGCTGAAGTCGTCAGTTCCGGCGTACGGCTCCAGCAATGCGTCAAGGTATTCGGTGATGCGCTGACCCGCCGAAAGTCCCGCCGGGCGGACGAGGCTCCATTCATCGAACCTTATAGACGCCCGGTATCGACGCGTCGCCTCACGGGCTCCGACGTTCAGACCGATACGGTTGGGTTTGTCAAAGAGGATATCGTTCCAGTCGGTTTTCCGGACAATCTCAAGCATTTCGTCCCCGGTGTACCCCGCGGCGTACAGAGAACCGACAATACTCCCGATACTCGTCCCCGACAGGTACTGCGGGTCCAAACCCAGTTCCTCCAGAACAAGTATGACCCCAAGGTGGGTAAAACCAAGGGCCCCACCGCCGGCAAGAGCCAGCCCTAAAGTGGGAGCAGCCGCAGGAGCCGCCGGAGCGGTCGGTTCATCTGCATACACCTTGGAACGAGACAGAACTCCAACACTAAGAACCAGGAGAACCAGAATAGAAACGGAACGAAAAGGGTGTCGAGACGGCGACCTCATAAAACCATAGTACACCACCGGACCCTTCAAAGACAGCTGGGGCCACTACCCTACCGACTGTCCTGGCTGCCTTCGGAAAACACCTCACTCATAACGCGTTCATGAACGTCTCGGTCCGACGAAGAATAGAGTACAAAACGGATGAGCTTGAGAGACTGCAGGCCGACAAGAAGAGATTTGATCGTCGTAAAGGCGACATACGCCGCATCTTCTAGAGGATATCCAAATACCCCCGTCGAAATTGCGGGAAACGCGATGCTCCGAAGGCCTTTTTCTTCGGCTCTTTCCAAAGCGTTGCGGTAGCAGGACGCAAGCAACTCTGCTTCAGGCTTGTCCACCCCGTAGATCGGTCCAAGACAGTGAATCACATAGCGGTTAGGGAGTTTTCCGGCCCCCGTTATGACCGCCTCACCCGGGCTGATCGGTGCCAATGGCCGACATTCCGCATCCAGTTCCGGCCCGGCGGCGCGGTGAATCGCACCCGCCACACCCCCTCCCGGTCTGAGCTGGGCATTTGCCGCGTTGACTACCCCATCAATATCACTCTGGCCGGCTATGTCGCCGACGATACACTCTATTCGAACTCCCTCTCGTTCCATTCACAACCTCCCTGATTCACACCCTCCCTCCCTCATTCTCCATCAGCCGAGCCGGGAGAGGGCAACCGAAATCTCCGTGGCAAGACGGGCGTTGTTCTTCACAAGGGCGATATTGGCCGTCAGAGACGCCCCTCCGGTCAGCTCGACTACCCGGGACAGCAGGAAGGGCGTAACCTGTTTCCCCACAACACCCTGACTCTCAGCCTCGCCTACCGCCCGTTCGATCATATCCTCTATTTCCCGGTAGTCCATGGCGTCCTCCTCCGGAATAGGATTGGCAACCAGCACCCCCCCAGCCCCGAACAAGGACCAGTGAGCACGAAGCGCCTGCGCAACGCTTTCGGGAGTGTCCAGGCGCAACGGCGACGGATGGTCGCTTCCGCGACTGAAAAACGCAGGGAACTCGTCGGAACCAACGGTGATAACCGGTACACCCAGTGTTTCCAGGTACTCCAGGGTCCTGCCAATATCAAGAATGGACTTCACCCCTGCCGATACCACAGCTACCGGCGTACGTCCCAGCTCGGGAAGGTCCGCCGATATATCCAGAGACGTCTCATACCCCCGGTGGACGCCGCCGGTTCCTCCGGTTGCGAAAACCCGAATCCCCGCAGCGTGGGCGCCAATCATCGTCGTCGCGACGGTTGTTGCGGCGAGTCGTTTTTCAGCCATACAAAAACCGATGTCCCGCCGGCTCGCCTTCATGACGTCCCGGGAACTTCCCAGACGTTCGATCTGTTCTTCCGTCAACCCAATCTGAAAGGCTCCATCCATGATCGCAACAGTCGCCGGGACGGCACCGCCGGTTCGAATCAGCGCCTCCACAGCCGCCGCCGTCTCCACGTTCTGAGGGTAGGGCATTCCATGGGAGATAATTGTCGATTCCAGCGCCACAACAGCCTTACCGGCAGCCAGGGCCGTTTTAACGTCGGGATGAATACGTACGTGGCTATTCTCTTTCATAACCATAACACTCCTTTCCTGTATCGCGTCCTGTATCACGTCCGATATCGGCTTCCAGCAGTTCCGCCGTAATGTCCGTCGGTACCGTCTCACGGGCCGCCACCGTTCTGCGGCCGGCCGCCAGGGCTGCAGCAAATACCCGGTCCCAGTTCGGCCGCCGCGATCCGTCAGATAACCGGCCCCCTTCAAAACCGCCGGTTGATAATGCCCACACAAGGCCGGCCACAAAGGCGTCCCCGGCGCCGTTGGTGTTGATCGGCCGCACCGGGCTGCCTGGAAACACCTGCACCGGCTCCGATGAACCGGCTACCTTCAGCACCGCCCCAGCCCGCCCACGGGTAACCGCCCGGTATGTTATCTCCGGAATCCGGGCGTGCCCGTCGCTGACAGCCGCAACAAGCGCTTCTTCTTCCGCTTCATTGGGCGTTGCGACATCTACAACTCCATCAAGTCCAATCAGGCGCCGCGCCTTGGCCACACTAACCGGCTCCAGAACGACAAAGACGTTCCATCTGTTCGCCCATGATATCGCCGCCTGCAGAGTTGGGGGAAGAAGGTTACAGTCCAACACCAGGATATCCGGGAGCGAACTCCGGTCATCCGACTCGTAACGGGCAAGAACCGCCAGCAACGCCTCCGGCGTTATGTGTTCAGTGGCCGTAAGGTCCGAAACGGCCGTCGAGAGATCACCATCTTCCTGGATGGTGACGTAAAACCCCACCTGGATATCGTCAGTCCCGACTCCGGAGACGTCTACCCCGACACTGCGGGTTCTCTCAAGGACCCATTGTGAAAGAGGATCACCTCCCACCTGCCCTATCAGTTGAACCGACACCCCCAGCCGGGCAAGAAGTTCCGCGATATTTCTGGCCACACCACCGGCGTGAATACTGATTGACCCCGGGTTGGAGCTTCCCCGAATCAGAGGATTATCGGTCTCCACAATAAAGTCGACGCTGATCCCGCCGACCAATAGAACCTGAGGCCGTTTAATTCGTCTCCTTGTTACCGTCCCCATCGTTTCACCACATCATTTCACCATATTGTATCACCACATTGTATCATGCGGATCACCTCGTTAAACTGTATCGATGAGTTCTTCCGCTGCCGACCGGGCGGGCACCCTGTCCCGGTCAGTTCACCGGGGCATCGAAACGGCCCCCCGTTTCCTGTTCACCTCACTCAGGTACACATTGGGACTCTGGTTACGGTGGCGTTTCAGAGTACGGATACACTACGATACATACAGTGCAAACCTTCGCCCACCCTTCGTTGTCCTCGCGAACCACGTCAATTTCTGGGATCCCTTCCTTGTGGCCATGCCGTTCGGACCACCGGTCCACTTTATTGCCGCCGACGGAAACTCCCGAGGCCAGGTTATGCGTATCCTTATGGCATTGGCCGGCACTATTCCCAAGGCAAAGGCAAAAAACGACCTGGAAAGTATCAGGACCCTCCAGCTTCTGATCCGTCACCGGAAGATAGTCGGGATATTTCCGGAAGGACAACGTTCGTGGGACGGCACAAGCCGCCCCGTTCTGCCGGGAACCCCCAAACTGGTTCGCCTGTTGGGAGCCCCCGTGGTTTCAGTCCGGCTAAAGGGAGGCTATCTTTCACAGCCACGGTGGGCACACAATATCCGTCGCGGCATTCTGGACCTCCACGTGACGACCGTCGTCACCGCCGATGAAGTCAAAAAACTCGGCAAGACCGATGTAACCGAACGTATCGCTCACTCGGTAGACCACAGCGAAACTGACTGGCAGCGCACAACCGGACGCCTCTTCATCCATCCCCGCCGGGCCGAACACATCGAGAAAGCGCTCTTCTACTGTCCCGACTGTGGTGCCTGGGGCACCATTCGATCAGAACAAGCCGAGTTCCAGTGCACCTCCTGCGAGTCCCGCTCCTGGATCGCACCGTCGGGCAAGATATACGCTATCCACAATTCTGCCGGGCTGCGATACCGCCACCGCACCCCTGACTCGGTTTCCGCCTGGAACACCCTTCAACGATCCGCACTGGAACGATCAATCGCAACCTTAGCCGACCCAGTTGAACCAACCGGCCTGACAAGCCCAACCGACACAACATCTCCTCTGCCGGTCGTGGTACCCTCTGCCGATTTTCTGACCGGATACCGCAGTCGGCCCCTTTCATCTCACGGGACTGCCACGGTAGAACTCACCGCCCGCCACTTCACCATCACACCCGCAGCCGCCGCCCCCTCCAGACGCAACATCCCTACCCCCGCCCCCTCCGGCGCAGCGGCAACTACCGTGACAGGCGCGACTATTTCCATTCCTGTCAATGAGATAACGGCGATCCACGTCCAGTACTCCCAGCAGCTGGAGTTCTACTGGCGCCGGCGGCTGTACGTTCTGCGAATGAAACGACCCGAAGATTCGGCCTACAGACTGGAAGAAACCGTCCTGACCCTGCAGCAACATTCTTTACGATATTGATAATTTTTCGTATATTTCCGATATGAAACGAGCTACTTTTGATTTAATCGGTGCAACCTGCACCTCCTGTTCCATCGGTATTGAACACATGGGCCGCCGGATAAAAGGCGTAGAAGATATCTGGGTCGACCGGCAGAGTTCAACAATTCATATGGACTTTGACGGCAACCTCGCCACGGTAGACAAGATCACCCAGTTTGTAAAAGCGATCGGTTACCAGGCCAACTACCTGGGCATGGTGGACTCAGAGTCGGTAGAAGTCGGTTAAGCCGTAAACAAAGCACCCTGCCCGGACTGGGCCGCCACCTGCTTGTTCAACCGGGATAGCCGCTGGGCGATCAGCCTGGCCAGAAAAATCCCGTAGTGAGGCTGCCGCCGAATCCCGCCGACGAACACGTTCTTCGTCACCCTGACCAGCCGACTCGCCCCCCGGGAGATCACCGTTGCAGAACGCCTGTTTCCCAGCAGAAACGACATTTCACCAAGAAAAATATCGTCCGGTGTGAGCGTCGCCACCCGCTGGTCGGCGGAGATGATATCCAGCCGCCCCCCGACAATGTAGTAGAGATCGTTGGACTCATCCCCTTCCTCAAAAATCGTCTCCCCGTCCGAGAAATCCAGAATCTCCTGGTCTGCAAAAATTCCCGGCCTCGCATTTGCCTCTTTCTTGTGACCAACCTCAAACGTGACGACATTGCCCCGGTCGTTGTACGTCAGGTTCTCGATGTAGTGCCGAGTCATCCGTATCCCGTGACCGTGCAGCTCCAGACTCACATCCGTGTCCTCCAGCCGACTCCGCCAGTCAAACCCTTCACCCTCATCCTCAATCTGAAAACTCGACCGTTCCGGGGTGATACCGTACGTCACCGCAACCCTCCGGTGCCTGATCTCCGGGTCCTTACACTTTTCCCGAATTAACGGAACGATATCTCCCGTGCGGTTCAGGTACGCGTTCTTTTCCTCGTAACTGATACCGCAGTTGCCGTGCTCAATGGCGTTCATAATCAGCTCAAACAGCGCCACATGCAGCCGATCCCGCATTTCGATGTCGATGTAGTTCGAGTTAAACAGAAAATTGGAAATCAGAGAGGCGTAGGTCCGGGCGTTGTAGGGGTCGTTGTCCATCTCGAAACTGCCTTGGATCGTACCCAAAAAGTCCAGCTGCATATCCCGCTGAAAGAGAATTTGCCGGTTCTGGTTCAGAATAAAAAGCACCCGGAAAAACGTCTCCACAAACTCACCACGGCGAATCATGGTGACTACATTGGTCTCTCGGGGAAGGGCATCGACAATAGCCTTGTCTTTCCGTGAATGAACACCGATTATCCCCCCGTAGTGCAGCCAGGGGTCCTCGGTTATACCCTCAATCAGTTTTCTGCCGTCCACACCGACATCCGAGAAGTGCACCAGCTGAAACTCCGGAAGCTCATAGCGCACATACTCAAGAGCGTCGTCAAGATTGTCCAGAAACACCGGCTGAAATACATCCCCGAACTTCGCACATATCTTGCGGACACGGTCATTCAGTTCCGTGTCGGTACTTATCACCGGAAAAGGTCGCATAGTTCAAGTATCGGATTACAATTATAAAAAGTTGACGGCATAAAAAAAACGGAGCCGCACAAGTACGACCCCGCTCCCTCTGCAACCCCGTCCTTTCGGGACGGCATGGAACCTCCGTGAGGCCCCATGGTCTGCGTGTTGAACGCCGGAGCGTCCTATTTCGAGTAGAACTCGACGATGAGCTGCTCTTCCGCAATCGTCGGGATCATATCCCGCGTGGGAAGGGCAATCACCTTACCGGTGAGATCATCCTGAGAAACCTCAATCCACGGCGCAACTTGCCGGGAAGAGTTCTCCGAAACGAGCCGACGCATAAGCATTTCAGTAGACTTCCTGTCCTTCGCCGAAATGAGATCGCCGGGGCGTACCAGCGCACTGGGAATAGTCACCTTACGTCCGTTGAGATACACGTGACCATGACTGACAAGCTGCCGTGCCTGACGCCGACTTGCCGCCATTCCCATACGATACACCACATTGTCCAGACGCCGCTCAAGCGTAATCAGCATAATATCACCAGTAACCCCACCCGAAGTCTTAGCCTTGTAGAAGAGATTACGGAACTGCCGTTCAGACAGCCCATAGGCGAACTTTACTTTCTGCTTTTCCTTAAGCTGACGCGCGTACTCAGTCTCGCGAATGCGACCCTTCTTCGGTTCACCCGGTCCGTACGGTTTTTTCTTCAGCAGACGGTCGTACTTGGGATTGCCAAAAACATTGATGCCAAGATGGCGAACCATCTTTCCTCGGGCCTTTGTAGGTCGTGCCATTCACATAACTCCTTGAAAACTAAAGCGTACCAACGGACGCCAAGACCCGCGATTGTACGAAGTATCCCGCCCCATTGTCAACAACCGAATTTTCCGGATATTGAATATCGAACTTCGTTCCGCCTGGACTATCTCAGTGGCCCAGCGCCAAAACCGCCTCACCGGGATACCCGTGGCCGGCCCCTCATTTCCCGGAACTCCCAGAAAACAGCGACTTGATCCGCCCGACAACACCACCCTTCTTGGACGGCTGCGGTTTCTCCACATCAGGAGCGTCAGGGCGGGGCGAAACCTTTTCGGGCTCCCGCCTTTCAGGTCGCGCCTTCCCTTCGGGTCGCTGCCGCTTCTGCTTCTGCTTCCCCTTCCCGTTCGCCTGCATACTGGCAAGCATCTCATCGGTGGGCTGAAAATCCTCACCGTACTTCCTTCGGTAATAGGCCAGCCGCTCTTCCAGACTGTCACTCGCCTTGGGAGCCCTTCCGGCGACCACCCGTTCAGGCCGGCGTTCCGCCCCGCGCCGGGGCTCGGCGCGCCGCTCCGCGGCGCGCCTCGGCTCACTCTTGCGCGGCTCAACCCGCCTCGGCTCACTCCGGCGCGGTTCAGGACGCCGGGCCTCGCCGCCGCGCCCGCTGCCGGAACTCCGCCGCGGTTCACTTCGACGCGACTCACTCCGCCGACCCTCCGACCGCCGGGGGCGACGGTCCCGGCTGTCCCTGCCGTCTCGCCCATCCCGGTCCATAC
>JBAYPC010000072.1:0-9602 GCA_041677905.1 Alkalispirochaeta sp.
CTTTTTCTCACTCCCCAGGACATCTTTCTTACCGTACTGCCGGTATGGCACTCTTTTGAACGCGCCGTCGAGTACGTATGTCTCAACTACGGCGCCAGTCTGGCCTACTCAAAACCGATCGGGAAAATCATGCTTGACGATATGGCCGCAATTAAACCGACCTGGATGACCTCAGTTCCGAGAATATGGGAAGGAATAAGAAGCGCGGTTCTTCGGAATGTCAGCAAGCAGAGCCCGATAAAACAGGCCCTGTTTCACTTCTTTATGGGTATCGGAGAGATCCACAGCGACCTGGTGACCGCGTTTATGGGACGTCTGCCTCAGTTTCAGAAACGGTACCGGTTTGTGGATGCTGCGGCTGCGGTCATACCGCTGGTTATCCTGACCCCGTTCCGTCTATTGGGAAATGCGCTCGTATTCAAGAGCTTGAAGGACCGCCTGGGCGGCAGATTTGTTGCCGGTGTATCCGGTGGAGGCGCCCTTCCCCCCTATGTGGACAAGTTCTTCCAGGCGGCGGGTATCAAGGTTCTGGAAGGATACGGCCTGACCGAAACGGGGCCCGTTTTGGCGGTACGGGAGCAGGAAAACCCCATACCCGGTACAGTCGGCCGGCTCCTTCCCGACGTGGAATATCGGGTTATCGCTGAAGACGGTTCACTCTGCGGCCCCGGCCGGAAGGGAGAACTCCACGTCCGCAGTGAACAGATTATGACAGGGTACTACAAGAACCCCGAAAAGACGGCGGAAGTCCTTACCGATGACGGCTGGCTGAATACGGGTGATCTTGTTCTGTTCACCTATACCGGCGAGTTCAGAATTGTCGGGCGATCAAAAGAGACAATCGTCCTTCTTGGCGGAGAGAACATCGAACCACAACCGATTGAAGACGCCGTTCTCCAGTCGGCGGCGATCGACCAGATCATGGTTGTGGGTCAGGACCAGAAGTTTCTGTCGGCCCTGGTCTACCCTAATGAAGATCGGCTCGTCGCCTTCGCACAGGAAAATGAGATTGAAACCGTTGAACAGGAGGCGCTTTTTGAGGACGAACAGGTAAAGAGCTTTCTCCACCGGGAAATTCAGGATCGGGTCAACAGCAAAACCGGTTTCAAACCGTTTGAGCAGATTTTTCGGATACATGTACTGAAAAAACCGTTCGTCGTAGGTGATGAGCTCACACAGACTATGAAAATACGGCGGGCAGTTGTCCACGAGAAGTACAAGCGGGAGATTCTCGAACTTTTCAGATGACGCTCTTTCAGTGACGCTCTTTCAGTGACGCTTTTTCAGTGAAAGTGGATGGTCGGTCGGCTTCAATCAGCCCTCTTCAGGGCTGATTTTTTACAAAGGCATCCCGGAAGCCGCGTCCGCGTACAGTGTACAGAGCCGAACCTTTTTCATCTTCCGCCAATGGGCCCACATAAAGCCGATAGACCGATCGGTTTTCCTCTCCCTGCGGCAGAGGCAGAACGGCAACGGGAAAGCGCTCACCCAGCTCATCGACCATCGCCTTTACGCTGCGGGGATTACTGAACGCAGCCACCTGGACATAGGACGAACCGGAACGCAAATCAGTAATCAGGGGAAGGTTCTTTTTCGCCCATATCCGGTCGTCTTCTTCGGGCTCAGGTTGAACTTTTTCCGGTTGAACTTTTTCTGGTTGAACTTTCGGGGCCGGTAGCGGTTCCTGAACCGGTTGCGGCTTTGGCGGCGCCTCCGGGGGCCGGTAGTCGGCGGGCTCCAACGACACAATCACATCGTCGGGTATCTTCGAAGGCCGCGTTTGTTCTTCATCTCCTTCAAGGGGCCCATCCGCCGTATCTGGTGTCTCAACTGCATCGGGGACTTCCGCCTTGTCCACAACTCTGGTTTCCAGCGGCGTTCCCAACGGCGCTTGAGAAACCCGTTCCGTCGCAAGAGTACGTTCAACAACAGAAATTCGCTCGTCAAAAGGGTCTCGTTCGAGTTTATCTACTTCCATTGGTGCAGGATCGGAAGGTACTGCGAGGGCAACGGCTATTTCGGCCGTCGCCGTCGGATTTACCCGTGGCAGAGATACGTCCGGTTCATCGAACTCTGCGGTAAGGCTGCCCGCTATGGTCGGTGTATCAGCTGTAACACCACCATTTCCGGCAAAATCTCTCTCGTCAACTGAAGGCCTCTCAACGCCGATATCCGGACGGGCAGGTTCCGGGATGACAGCCGAGGGGCGGATAATAGACGCGTTCGGATCACCGAGACTCGCCGCCGGGTTGACGTCGGGGTCGGGATGGAAGGGGAGGTCCTGGTTGGGGCTGACGGACGTCAGTCCCGGGAGCTGAACTGGAGAAACTCGGACGCTTGCGGTACTTCCGGAGGTGATACCCAGGTCATATGCTGCCGATTCGGATAACAGGAGAAATATCCCGGGATCGTCGATTTCCCGAACGACTATCAGCCGGGCCGTACGTCCATTCCGAGTGTTGGTCACACTGACCAGAGTATTCAGGGGAAATGTATTCGATGCTGCATATAGTCCGCCGGGGGGAAATTCTCCGTATCTCCCGACAACGGCCGTACCCTCCCACTGGTTCTGCGCCACAACAGGCGCCGCCGACGCCAGGGCAAAAAGAACCACAATAAGGCCGTATTTCCGCCGTATAGTCATCTCATGTCACCTCTGATACAAACATCGGCACGTCGGCGGCAACCATTTAGGACGATTGCGGGAACACCGAATACCGTGCTATTTTCTCACCATATACATTGATGACCCACACGTTTTTCGTACTACAAGTTATGACCGGTGAAGAACAGCGCTTTATATCTCTTGCGCAAAGGACCATTGATCAGTTACCTGAATTTCAGGGACGGTACCAACTGTGGTGGCCCCGACGCAAGTTGATCATTCGCCGCCGGGGAAAGAGAATACCGACGTTAGCCCCCCTCTTCCCGGGATATCTGTTTCTCGAAGCAGAGACCCTTGACAGCGTGTTATTTCACGCCGTGCGACGGACCACCGGTTTTGTCCGATTTTTGAAAAACAACGACGATATCCGCCCATTGTCGCCGGACGACCTCTCCCTGATTCGACATTTCTTGTCGTACGGCGAAATTATCGGTGAGTCACGGGTCACTTTTGACGAAAACAACCGGATTGTCGTCAAGGATGGGCCCCTGGCGGGTCTGGAAGGAAAGATCATAAAAGTTGACCGTCGTAAACGTCGTGCGAAGGTGAAGCTTGATATGTACGAAAACTCATTTACCGTCGATTTCGGTTTCGAAATTCTTGCACCGGGTAACGAACCCACTTCAGAGGAGCCCGCATGAGCCAGCCCAGGATATACGTAATTGGAGCTGGCTTTGCCGGCCGCGAAATCGCCAGAGAACTCGCCGGGAAAAGTGTGGTCGGAACGGTGGTCGCCTTTCTGGACGACGATCCGGAAAAAATCGGTACAAACATCGAAGGTATCCCCGTCATGGGGCCTATTGAAGAAATTGCCTCATTGGTACAGAAGACCCCCGCCGATGAGGCGCTTATCGCCATTCCCCGAGCCTCTCGAGACGATTTGCGGCGTCTCTACGAAATCCTCCGCCGGGGCAATTTCAGCCGTATCCGGATCCTCCCCACCATTTCCCAGCTGGTGGGTGATGAAGCACACTTCATCCAGACGCGGCAGATCGATCCTCAGGACCTCCTGGGACGAACACCGGTAAACATAAACCTCCGAAAAGCCCTGGCCTACCTTCGGGGTAAACGGGTACTCATCACCGGCGCCGGAGGCAGTATCGGAAGTGAACTCGCCAGACAGCTTCTCTACGGTGGCGCCGAGCGCCTGTACCTCCTGGGGCACGGTGAAAACAGCATTTATGAAATCGACGCAGAGCTCAGACTGCTTCAGGAAGAAGGTGTCGGTGAAAGCGCCACAATCGTCCCCGTAGTTGGAGAAGTGACGGATCGCAACTACATCCGTTTTCTCATGAAGCGTCTTAAAGCGGACGTCATCTTTCACACAGCCGCCTACAAGCACGTACCCATGATGGAGGCCAATCCGGTGGCGGCGATACAGAACAACGTCTTTGGAACGCTCTACCTGCGGCAAGCGGCAGAAGAGTACGGGGTCGGGCGGCTCGTTCTCGTCTCCACCGACAAAGCTGTCTCTCCCAGAAGCGTCTACGGCACAAGTAAACGACTCGGCGAACAGATTGTGCGGTCCGGTCCAGGACCAACCGCCGGTATGGTTGTGCGATTCGGCAACGTACTCGGCTCTCGGGGCAGTATTCTTCCCCTCTTTCGTCGCCAGATAGAAAAAGGCGGCCCCGTCACTATTACCGACCCCCGGGCCAGTCGGTTCTTTATGACCATCCCCGAGGCGGTATCCCTGGTCCTGCAGGCCGGGGGAGCCGGTTCGGGGGGACAACTCTACGTACTTGATATGGGTGAACCGATCAACATCCGGGATCTTGCGGAACAGATGATTCGTTTTTACGGATATGAACCGGGGAGGGACATTCCTATTACCGAAATCGGCATGAGAACCGGAGAAAAGCTGCATGAAACTCTGCTTGACATCGATGAAGAACCGGGAGAACCGGTAGCCGACCGAATTTTTCAGGTTCAATCGCTTAACGGACAGGAAGAGATGCTCAACGATATCGACTCGATCGTGGAAACCCTGCGTCCTGTATGCTTCTTTGACGAATCCCGGCCGGCAGAGTATCGTAACCGATGGAAGCTGCGGGAAATCCTACACGGTTTATTCCCCGATCTCCAGGAAAAAATAGATGAACCGGAGTACTGATGAACGGCAAAACTGAACACAGGGAGGTCCCCTTTGCCCACCCGGTCCTGGGTGACGAAGAGATCGCCGCCGTCTCAAAAGTCCTTCGCAGCGGCTGGCTCACCACCGGTGGAGAAACTCTCGCCTTTGAAAACGAGTTTGCCGAATATGTGCACAGCCCCCACGCCCTGGCGGTAAACAGCGCCACCGCCGGTTTACACCTGGCTCTGGAAGCGACCGGAACCGGACCTGGAGATGTGGTCATCGTTCCCAGCCTCACCTTTACCGCAACGGCGGAAGTAGCCCGGTATCTCGGCGCTGAAGTTGTCTTTGCCGATGTGACCGAAAACGGTCTGGTAATCGATGCCGATGACGTTCAACGGCGGGCAGCGGAAGTGACGGAAGCGGGCCGACGGTTGTCGGCGATTATTCCCGTGCATCTGGCCGGAGAGGTCGTGCCCATGGAACCGTTGCGCCGGATTGCCGAACGCCATGGCGCCGCCCTGATAGAAGACGCTGCTCACGCCTTCCCCAGTAAAACTGCCGCCGGATTCGCCGGCACCCTTGCAGACGTCGGCGTCTATTCCTTTTACGCAAATAAGACGATTACCACCGGAGAGGGGGGGATGGTCGTTACCTCGTCCCCGACAATCGCCGACCGGGTACGAACCATGCGCCTTCATGGGATAGACCGGGAGGCGTGGGACCGGTACCGAAAACCCGGCAGTTCCTGGCAGTATCAGGTCGTAGCTCCGGGGTACAAGTACAACATGACCGACATCGCCGCGGCCATCGGTCGTGTCCAGCTGCGTAAGGCCGAGCAGTTCTTGACGGCGCGTCGGGCGATTGCCGCCCGCTACCGGACTGCGTTTTCCGACCTCGATCCGGCCGGTGATGTTGTCCTTCCAATAGACAGTCCCGGCCACGCCTGGCATCTCTTTATCGTGCGGCTGAATCCGGACCGACATGACCGGAATGCCGTTGCCCGAGCCCTTCAGGCAGCTGGAATCGGTGTTTCCGTCCACTATACGCCGCTGCACCGCATGGAGTACTGGAGTAAACGGTATCCTGCACAGACCACAACCTTGCCCCGGACCGATAGCCGTTTTGCAGAAATTCTCAGCCTGCCCATTTTCCCGACCCTTACACCGGAGCAGCAGGACTACGTTGTTAATACGGTGCGAACGGTGTTGACTACATCAGGGGCGTTCAGATGAAGGACCCCCAGTACGGTCGCCTTATTCTAGCGGCCGAGGCAGGTGCGTCAATTGACCGCACCAGTGTTCCCCCTTCTCTTCTCCCTCAGGGAATCAACCTGTTCACCGGAGCTGATTTTGAGGTCGGCCTCACCCTGGCCGAACCCTTTGACAACGTTGTCGTCATCCCGCAAGTCGCGTTGTTCCGGGGGCAGATCATCGGTGTTCTCACCGGCCGGCACTGGTCAATTCTTGACAAGCTGATTCCGAATATTCCTCAGACCGTTCCGCCGGAAGTGGCGTCTTCTGTCCCGGAAACACCCGTTGCAACGGGTGAAGTCGACGACTATTACGACACCACCGACGATGTAACGATTTCGGAGACCTCCGAAATCGTCGAGGGGCTGTACCAGACGGGTCTGCAGCTTCACGTTCTGGACGCTCCGCTCTGGGCTGAAGCGACACCCACCGGAAAAGGTGTCCAGATCACCCTCCCCTGCCAGTGGCCGGCGCACGTCCGCCTGTCGGCGGCAAAGGCGACCGGGCTCCCTGCCCGGGCAGTACGCCTCGACTGCAACGCCCCATCCGGGAACCGTGACGGAGCTTTGACGGTACCAGCGGTGCTTGCCGCGCTCAGTTCGGTTCTGGCACTGCGTCTCGACACGTCCCTGCGCATAGCTATGCGGTACGATCAAAGCTTTCTCACCGGCGGCCGGGCACCCAGTCGGGTCGTGTGGGCAAGCCGGTTGTCCGAAGACGGTCTTCTTGTCTCCAATGCTCTGAAAATTCACCTGAATCTTGGCGCCTATCCGCTCCTGGTCGATGAAATGCTCCAACGCCTTCGGATTGCCGCAACGTCGGTCTACCGGCCGGTCCCCACAGAATACCAGGTCCGGTTGGTATCGACCGAGGATATCCCCATGGGCGCCTTCGAGGGCGTGGCGTCTGCTCAACTTTCATTCGCCCGGGAGGTACACTACAATCGTCTGGCCGAAATCGTCTCCCAGGATCCGATACACTGGCGGGTAAGTTACCTGCGCCAGGATTGGCCGGTCATTGAAGAGATATGCAGCACCCTTGCCAGGGAAGCTGACTTCCACCGGCGCTACAGTGCCAACGAACTGGTGAAAAAACGTCGGAACCAACTCTCCCTGGACACACCGGCCCTGCGCGGTATCGGCTTTGCCCTGGCGCAGCAGCAGTCGGGGTTTTCCGGCGACCGTGAAGGGGGAACCGTAACCGTCCGGCTGAATCAGGACGGTACAGCCGACCTTTTCTGTAGTGTACCGTCACCTACATTACGTCTGCATCTCGCCTGGCGCCAGCTGGTCGCCCATGAGCTTGATATCGAAACTGAGGCGGTAAACCTGCAGTCTCACTTTGATTCCAGCCGGTATGACGGCGGGCCGCGCCTCTTCTCCCGAGGGGTCTCCATCGTATCCCGGGCGATTGTTCTCGCCTGTCAGGCTATTCAGAAAAGGCGCTTTCGGGACCCCCTGCCTATCACCGTTCGCCGTACGATTCGTCCCGGTCAGGGAACTCGTTCACCCGTCGACTCCCTCAAGGCTGTGGGAGCAGCGGGAGTCGAGGCGGTACTGCATCCGATGAGTATGGAAATCGACGTGCGGTCGGTAACTATGGTTATCTATGCGGGGCGTATCCTGGACCGGGGTATGGCCGAAGCGGAACTTCGCCGTGGTATATACCACGCTCTCAACTGGACGCTTCGTGAAAGTCTCCTGGATGCCGAACTGATAAGTGAGCCGGGTGTTTTCCAGACGTACAGCACGGCGTTCCGCGGTGCCGTGCCCAGTATCAAAATTGTATTTCTCAATCAGATCAGAAAGGACGGCCCCGTCGGCATCGGCGAGTTACCGTTCAACACCATACCTGCAGCGTTAGTCAGTGCCCTTTCCCAGGCTACGGGGTTGTACCTGGACAGTCTGCCCGTCCGACCGGCTCACATACTGCGGCAGCTTCAGGAGGAGTAGAGAGGAAACCCATGAAAGTCACTTTTGTCCACAACGATCACCGCCGTACCGTCGACGCGGACCCCCGGGATACTCTGCGCCGCCATATCACTCCGACGGGAGATCAGGAAGGTCCCTGCACGTCCGGGGAGTGTTTACGCTGCTGTGTCCTTCTGGCGGGGCGGGTTGTTCCGGCGTGCACCGTACCGATGTTTCGAGTTGAAGGTATGACCATACAGGACACAGAAGGACTTGCTGCAGACACTCTGTTCAGAGACATCAAGAAAGCATTTGAAAAAATCGGTATACACCGCTGTACGGAAGCGTTACCGGCTCTTCAGATGCTGGCGTACCAACTGCTTTCTGAGGTACCCATGCCCACCGATAAAGAACTCCAGGATTACAGCCGTCATATCACCAGCCGTTGTGTGAGCCGCAATGAGTTTGAACGGGCAACCCGACTGGCCGGCAGGGTTCACAAGAGGAGACGTCATGAGCAGTCGCGGTGAGCGAGGACGCACCCATCGGGATGAACCGGTCTACGCCCCTGAATCGTTGAGTGAGGCCCTTCAGATTTTCCGGAGGCGACCGTCTCTCCAGGTTTGGGCAGGGGGAACGTGGTGGTCCCGATTCGCAGATCGGGACGATACGGAAGGCATCCTCTCCCTTCACGCCGTCCGGGAACTCCGGAGGGTAGTGAAAAGCGACATCCAGGCGGAGGTCGGTGCCGCAGTTCCCGTTGAGCGGTTGTATCTCGCAGGGCGTCGGTTTCTTCCCCGTCTGATGACCGAAGGGCTGCACCTGGTAGGTTCACCGCCGTTGCGGAATATCGCCACCATCGGCGGCGCTCTGTGTATACCGGGAACGGTACTGCCCATCACCGCCTGCCTGCAGATCCTTGACACTCGGGTTGAGCTGCGCCGACAAGGTAACGGGCGGTGGGTAGCCCTCAGCCAGTTTCGGGACGCCTCCGGGGCGGTTCGTATCAACCAGGGTGAAATAATGACACGCCTGCGGGTTCCTCTGTATTCCTGGACCCACCGTATGCTCAGGAGTTATGGGATGCCCTTTCCGGCAGGTCAGGAGTCCCTGACGGTAATCGGACTTGCATCTCTGGACAAAACGGGGATCAGTGAATTCCGGTTCGTCCTCGTCATCGACGGAACGGTACAGATCCGGATTCGGGAAGCGGAAATGGACCTGGTTGGACGGTCGGTCCCCCTGACCGAGCGGGAGCAGCGGAGTATTCTGAACGCTCTGGAGAGCAACCCCTATTACGGAAGCGAACTCAACGACCTTGGACGGTGGCGCGCGGCTCAGGGGCTTCGGGAGTTCATGCAGAAGCTGGGCTGACTGAGGATAGACCGGCAGACCGGTGGTAGGCTACTATGGGGCGTGCCTTCCTTTGTCCATCTCCACAACCATTCAGATTACTCTCTTCTCAAGGGAGCGGCCGCCATTCCCAGACTGATCAGCCGTGCGGTAGAGCTGGAAATGCCCGCCCTCGCCCTCACCGACGACGGAAATCTCTTCGGCGCTCTCAGCTTCTACCAGGAGTGTCGCTCCCGAGGTATCAAACCGATAATCGGATGCGATTTTTTTGTCGCCCCCAGTTCGCGACTCCGAAAATCGGGCCTGGACGGGGCGAGCCGCAACGGCCGAGTGGTGCTGCTGGCTAA
>JBAYPC010000073.1:0-9584 GCA_041677905.1 Alkalispirochaeta sp.
CTCATCAGACAAGGTAACGGGAAAAGAACCGTCCGCAGGAAACTGTTCAACCAGCTCCTTTTCTCGCGGGCTAAGAAATTTCATGAGTTGTCTGTCGATATTGCTATCCTCACTTTCGCCGGGATTGGTTATATCTGTCGATGAAGCAGCCTCGGCCTCCCCTCCGGCGAAAAGGGGTAGTACCGCTGAAAACACTGCCGCCAGAACAAAAAAACTTTTTTGAAAACGCAAAGGCCAAGCCCTCCTGTATCTGAGAATATAACTAGGGATTTGTCTTTAGGCTACACGACCGAAATTACCTCTACTGAAACGAAGCGGACAGAATAAAGGTACGGAACCGTTCTGCTTCGTTTTTTACGTCGCTCAGGAGGTGCAAAGCGTCCTCGGCTCGGTCCTCTGCACAGGCGTCTTCAACCAACTGGGCCGCCGCCCCCAGGGCACGACTGTTCAGGTTCCAGGCGCCGCCTTTTATGGCGTGTATGACCACCCGTGCCTCCGGCATGTTCTTCTTTCGAATTAAGGATTCAACCTGGGCCAGCTGGTCCGGCAGCCGTTCGCCAAAGACCTTGCTGACCCGCTCCGCCGTTTCCGTGTCGCCCATAAACGACTCAATCGTCTCTGCCACGTCCATAACCGGCGGTTCCAGTTCAACGACGTCGTCGTCCTGTTCAGCCTCTTTTTCCGGTCCTATCTCTTCTTCCGGTTCCAGCTCTTCCAGTGCCTCGAAGGCCGTGACCGGATCGTCTCCACGGAAAAACCCGGCTTCCTCAAGGCGCCTCAGGACGGCGTCGATATCATCCTTCTTAAACGGCTTGGCCATGTACTCGTTCATTCCGACTCGAACGCATCGGTCCCGGTCACCGTAGGACGCGTTGGCGGTTACCGCAACAATGGGTGTCTGAATACCCAGCTCCCGGATGTGCATCGTTGCATCGTAGCCGTTCAAGTTGGGCATCTGAACGTCCATGAAAATGATCCCTATTTCCGGATGACGTTTTACCGCCTCCACCGCCTCGACACCATCGGACGCGACAATCGTCCGGAACCCCCGTTTCTCCAGAATTGTCTGGAAAAGCTGCTGATTTACGAAGTGATCTTCCGCTATCAAAACAGTCTCCGGCATAGTCGGAGCCAGAGTGAACGGTTTCGGTACCTGAGCGTCACTGTCGACGGCTTCCAGTTCCTCTATATCATCTGCAAAAACCGCCTCGAAGGCCTGTTTGAGCTCCCGTGGTTTCAGAGGCTTGTTTATGTAAGCCTTGAACCACCGGAGTAGTTTCATCTTTGCATCCCCAGAGCTGACACCGGTGGGACTCATCAGCACCAGCGGAATCGCATGAAAACGGGCGTCATTCTGTATCTCCGACGCCAGTTGCCAACCGTCCATGCTTGGCAGGCGAAGGTCCACAAAAACAATGTCCGGCGGTCTTCCCTCGTTTATTTGGCGCCCCATCAGCTCCAGAGCCGACGCTGCATCTCCGGCGGTCTGCACGGTGACGCCCCACCGACCCAGGTAGGTTTCCATAGCCAGCAGGCTTTCCCTGTTGTCATCAACGGCAACACACAGACAGTTCCGGGGGAGTCCTCTGGGGGAATCCACTGCAAAGGTCTTCTTACTGGGAGCAACCAGGGGAAGGGAAAACCAGAAGTTCGATCCCAGTCCCGGTTTACTCTTAACACCTATTTTTCCATCCATCATACCCACAAGGTCCCGGGAGATCGAAAGACCCAGCCCCGTTCCCCCATACCGGCGGGTCATCGATGCATCGACCTGGCTGAACGGCTTAAACAGGCGGTTCAGCCGTTCCTCCGGAATCCCAATACCCGTGTCCTTCACCTGAACGAGTAAATGGGGAACTTTGTTACGGAGTCGTCGTTCGGCCGAAACCCGGATGTACCCTGTTTCGGTGAACTTTATTGCGTTGTTTACCAGGTTCACTATGACCTGACGAATCCGATTAGGATCGCCTTTCATAGTCACGGGAAGTTCTTGATCGGTCAGAAGAACTACTTCAAGGCCTTTTCGGTGAGCCTGCATGCTCACCATGTCCACGGCGTCTTCGATCATGCCTATCGGCTCAAATGAGATCTGCTCCAGTTGGAGCCTCCCCGCCTCAATTTTTGAGAAATCAAGGATATCGTTAATCAGTCCAAGAAGCACTTCGCTGGCAAACTGGATCTGAGTCAGGTACTCCTGTTGTTCCTCGTCCAGACCGGTTTCACGCATCAGTTCGGCCATACCGTTTATCGTGTGCAGGGGGGTTCTGATTTCGTGGCTCATGTTTGCCAGAAAGGCGCTCTTGGTCCGGGTTGCCGCCTCGGCAAACTCCTTGGCCCGTCTCAGCCGTTCTTCGTCATTTTTCTGGGAGGTGATATCGTCTACGACGGCGACCATAAAAGGAGAACTGTTGGGGGGTTTTACCGCCCTCATATCGACCCGCCACCAGGCGACCGTTCCCGATTTCTGTTTACACCGCGATACGACCTGGAATTCTTTTCTGTCGCCTTCGACGATTTCGGCGAAGAGGGTCTGAAAAAACTCTGAATCTTCTCGGTGAGAGAAGGTCGTTAAAAAACCGCCCACCAGTTCCTGCTCGCTGTACCCCAGAAACTGTCGGACCGCGTTATTGGTGTATTGAATTCTCCCGACGCCGTCCATAACGACGATGCCGATGGGAGACTGTTCAAAGACTACTTCAAACTGCTTCCCAAAGGGCGAGTCTCCCCGTATCTCTTGCGCTACCATCTGTCCGGTACCACGCAACTGGTTTTTTGTAATAAGTTCACCGTGTATATATCGTATCGTCAGAAGTTCATCTGCAGTACTTCGGACGCTTTAGTCCGAATTGCCTGGGGTTTTAGCGGTTTTATCATATAACTGGAAACACCCAGTTTTAACGCCTGAATCACCGCCTCCCGCTTTGACAACGCCGACAGGACGATAATGGGTGGGCGGTTTTCCACGCCTTTGAGTTTCTGCAGGACTTGAAATCCGTCCATTTCCGGCATCATCAGATCAAGAAAGACAAGGTCCGATTCCAGACTCTTGTCTCCGTCGATGAACTCCCTGCCGTTTGAATAGCGGTCAATATGAAACCCCGTATCGGAAAAAGCCGTGGAAATCAGTTCCTGTATAACCTCGTCATCGTCAACGATTTAAATCCGGATGGAACCACCCAAAGAGGCCAGGTCAAAAGCGTGTTTGTGTTCCTCCTGAAACCGCATATCAATCGACTCGGTTCGTTTTTTTTTGGGTGCACTTGTCTGTACTACGTCGTCCCGGGCATCGGGCCCCGGCTCCAGGTAGGGGCCGCCGGAATTGGCCTTCTTACCCAGCAGGCCGTCCATGGCAAATTCCAGATTGTCGGTCACCTCAATCCCGCTGTACTCCTCCCGGCTTTCCAGAAACTCCCGAACGTAGTCACTCTGGGTTAACACCTTGGTGTACCGCTTCATCGCGCCGGAAGCCTCCATTATCGTCGAGAACAGTGCCGAGAGTTTGATGGTGTCCGCGTTGGATACTTCGATACTGGTCATCATGATCAGTAGGCGGGCATTTCTCAGTTCATAGAGGTCTATAAGCTCTTCCAGTTTGTACCGGAGGAGGTCGATTTTTTCCCGGTTAAGGCCCTGGGCTATCTCTATAAAAATGATGTCTTCGTTGACGTGCGCTTCGATAATACACGGAGTAGAGTCAATGGACACCGGAACGTTCAGTACTTCGCTTACCGCTTTCAGAAGCGCATCCACCCTAATCGGTTTGGTGAGGAACTTTTTGACGTTGTACTGGGCCACTTCCAGCAGAGCGTCCCGGTCGGCTTTGGCTGAAGTAACGATGACGGGGATTTTTGCTGTGTTCCGGTCCTCTGATTTTTCTTTTAGAAGGTCCTCTGCCGATTTTCGGGAGAGATGGTAGTCCGTTATCAGGAGATCCGGCGATGCTGATCGGAGTTTTGATGCACCGTCCAACCCACTGACGGCGACTATTACCTCAAAACCGTAGTTCTTCAGTTTCTTTTTCAGATAATCCCGGAAGAGCTGTGATTCATCGATAACAAGAATTTTTTTCATCAATACCAACCTGTCTCGTTATTATCAGTTCACTCCTGTCAAAAATCAAGGCTTCGACTATAATCCCCGCTATGGTCACACAACCCTCTCGCCGACAACAGTTCAACCACCAGCTTCGCCGGGACTTACTCTCCCGCATGGTTCTAAGTGCATCGGGATGGCGGGCCGTTTTCGGTGGAACCGACGAATCAACAGCGGACGTTATTTCTCCGGAGTACCGCGATCTTGCAATGGCGGCAGCCGCCACCTTTGCCCGATTTGTCATGAAGACATCCGGTAAAAAAGGGCCGACCCTGGTTGTCGCCACAGACACCCGTCCCACCGGCCCGGCAATTGCCGACACGGCGATACGCACCTTTCACCATTTCGGATTCGATATACGGTGGCTTGGGGTCTCTGCTGCACCGGAGGTGATGAGTTATACAAAACAAACGGTCGACTGCGACGCTTTTTTCTACATATCTGCCAGTCACAATCCACAGGGACACAACGGGCTCAAGATGGGTCTGTCCGACGGCGCCGTCATTCCGGCCTCTACTGCAGCACCTCTGATTGACCAGTTTCGGGCCGAGGCGATGAACGATGAGTCCGTTACAGCGCTGTTTGGACACGTGGCGGATGTACCTCCGGCGGCGATGGAGAGTATCTACGCCCAACGACGCCGCTGGAAAGCGGAGGCCCTCGCGGTCTATCGGGCGTTTTGTCTTGAGATCGCAACGGCACCGGGTGACTCGGTAGGTGCGGGCGACTCCGGCCACTCCGCCGACCCCGACAGATTTGTATTCGATATCTCTCGCCGGTTGGCGGACCGCCCCCTGGGAATCGTCGGTGAACTGAACGGAAGTGCCCGATGTGACTCGATCGACCGCACCTTTCTCCCGGAACTGGGCGTCCGAACCGTCTTTCACAACGACCTGGCCGGCCGGTTTGCCCATCAGATTCTCCCTGAAGGGGCCGGTCTGACCGACGCAGCCGCACTGCTTCAAAGGTACCACGCCCTGGACCCCGCCTTTCAGGTCGCCTACGTGCCCGATAACGACGGTGACCGAGGCAATCTGGTTTTTATTGACGAGCAGGGAAGCAGCGTCGCCCTGGACGCCCAGACCGTTTTTGCCCTGGTGGTAACGGTGCAACTGGCATGGTTACAGCACCTCGGGGTCAGTTTTGACCGCGTGGCTGTCGTTGCGAACGGCCCCACCTCCCTGCGAATCGACCGGATATGCAGCCGTTTTGGAGCCAGACTCTTTCGTGCAGAGGTGGGAGAGGCAAACGCGGTATCCCTGGCACGACAGCTTGGGACCGACGGATGGACGGTGGCCATACTGGGGGAGGGTTCGAACGGTGGTAACATCACCCCGCCGGCTACGGTACGGGACCCCATGAGCACTCTTATTGCCCTGATAAAACTCCACGCCTACAAGTTAGCTTCCTATTGGGACAACAGCCTGGAGAACTCGGACAGGCTCCTCGCGCTGACCGACGCACTTCCCCCTTTTCTGACCATCCCTACCGACGACGAAAGAGCCAAAATGCAGGTTGGGGAAATACCCCATGGCCAGTTGAAAAAGCGCTACGAAGAGAACCTTGCTGCATCGGTTCCACTACTTCTGTCCAGGTTGTCGGAACTCGATCCCGCGTTTGAAGGCGATATCACCTATCGAGTTGTCAACTACGAAGGAAGTGACACCAGAGAGGGTCCGGGAAACCGCACCGGAGATGAACGGGGGGGACTGAAGGTGGTCTTCAGAGACGCCGGAGGAACCGACATTGCATCTGTCTGGATGCGCGGCAGTGGAACTGAGCCGGTATTTCGAGTAATGGCCGATTGTGCCGGTACAAACACGGATGTTCTGGACACTCTTATCGAATGGCAGCGCCGGGAGGTCGCCCGGGCCGCCGCTCTTTAGCCGTCCCGTATCTGCAGCCGGTCGCCGACCCCGGCGTTGTCACCGCGATCGATGAACCCCTCCGCCTCCAGGATAGCCAGGACCTCGGTTACCTCATCCGCACCGAAACCGGTGTAAGCGGGTAACTCCTCCGCCGCTATCGTCCCGCGGTCGGTCAACACCTGCAAAATCCGCCCCCGCAACTGCCTCCGGCTCTTCTCAAACGGACTCTGCCGGGTGTAGTGGGCGCTGCGCCGATTTGCGTTGCCGGCCGTTTTCGCCAGATGTACCCCCACATCCATCAAGGCCCAGTACCACTCCCGGGGGTTATCGTGAGGCAGCGTCTGCTCTATCAACGGTAAAAGCTCCCGGTCGTGAACGGTCCGGTCATCAACAGGGCGATCACCAACACCCCGATCATCCTGCGAAAAGAAAGCGGTCAGAAAGACCCTGCGGATATTCGTCTCGATAAAGACAACCGGCCGGTTGTAGGCAAAAGCCGCTACAGACCCCGCCGTAGCAGGACCTATTCCCGGCAACGTACCCAGAACGGACGGTTCGGCCGGCACCACACCCGCGAAGTCCCGTACAATCACGCCGGCAGACTGATGCAAGAACCGGGCGCGCCGGTTGTACCCCAGACCACTCCACAACCGGAGAACATCAGCAAGAGAGGCCTCGGCAAGCGAATGGACTGTGGGAAACCGACGGACAAACGGATCAAACTTCACCATCACCCGGGAAACCTGGGTCTGCTGCAGCATTATCTCTGAAACCAGAACCCAGTAGGGGTCAGTGTTGTCCCTCCAGGGCATACTGCGACGGAAAGTACGGTAAAAATCCCAGATAATCTCCTGAAAACGGATCAGGTCGTCAGGTCCCAGCCCTCCGGAAAAGATCGAACCATCAGCCATTCTTCTTCATGGATTTCTCGGCCTTCCGCCGTATCGTGTTCCACACACCGGAAAGACCCATCGCCTTACGCGCCTCTTGCAGCGTATCCCGGGCAACTTCCCGCATTTTGTTGGTCCCCCGGAATATCACCTCGTCTACCAGACCAGACTGTCCCGCGTAGGAATCTCGACGCTCCCGAATCGGATCAAGAAAGTCATTCAGCGCCCGGGCCAGTTTTTCTTTGACCTCTACATCCCCCACCCGGCCGGCTCGATACCGTTCCTTCAGATCCTCCACTTCATCGACGTGCGGATTGAAGACGTCGTGGTAGATGAAAACAGGATTACCTTCTACCGTCCCCGGTACATCCGCGCTGACCCGGTTGGGGTCCGTGTACATACCGCGCACCTTCTTTTCTACCGTCTTTGCGTCATCCGAGAGCATAATGGCGTTGTTGAGAGACTTGGACATCTTTGCCGAACCGTCTGTACCAACCAGGGTCGGCACCTCACCAACCATGACGTCCGGAACGGGGAAAACCTCACCGTAAAGGTGGTTAAACCGCCTCGCCAGCTCCCGAGTCAGCTCCACATGAGCTTCGTTGTCCTTCCCAACCGGCACCAGATGCGCCCGAGGCAGCAGGATGTCACCGCTCTGTAGTACCGGATAGCCCAACAGCCCAAACGGCATTTCAGTCAGATTTGCGTTTCGTGCCATGTCCTTGAGGCTGGGAATCCGCTGCAGCCGCGGAACCGTCACCAGCATCTCCAGAATGAGGTTCAGTTCGTAAATCTCGGGGACCGCACTTTGCAGGTATATGGTGGACCGCTCCGGATCAATACCGATTGCAAGGTAGTCAAGGACCATTTCCCGGGCATTTGCCGCAATTTCTCCAATAGCGGCCTTTTCCGGACGCGTCGTCAAAGTGTGAAGATCGGCAATGATAAAGTAACACTCGTACTCGTCCTGAAGACGCACCCGGTTTTTCAAAGACCCCACGTAGTGGCCGAGGTGGAGTTTACCCGTCGGTCGATCACCTGTGAGAATTCTCTTTCTGTTGTCGCTCACCTGTTGCCCCTCTCATCTGATGCCTTATCTGATATCCCATCTGGTGTCCCGGCCGTCGGCTCGCCGGTCGTTTCCTCTTTCCGGGATCGACGTTTCGATCGAGTCCGAGTTCGGGGCTGTTTGAAGTTTCCCGTACCCATAAGAATGCCAAACGGTTCCATCCCCGGTATGTTTTCAAAAAATATCTTTATAACCACCGTAAGAGGAACGGCAAGAAAGAGCCCCGCCGTGCCCCATAACCATCCCCACACCAACAGAGACAGCAAGATCACCACCGGTGACAGATTCAGACTGTCTCCCAGCAATTTCGGATCAAGGATATTGCCGATGATGAACTGCGTCGTCGCCATTACAAAAAATGTGGCCAGCACAAGACTCCAGTCCGGCAGAAACTGCACCAACCCAAATATCCCGGCAACGAACGTAATTGCAATCGACCCGATACTCGGTATGAAATTGAAAAGAAACGTCATGACCGCCCAGATAAAGGGAAAATCAACGCCGATCAGCGTAAATCCCACGTACACAATTGTCGCCGTCAACCCACTGACCAGTATCTTGACCGCCATGTACCGGCCAATCTGACTCGTAACGTGAATCAGAACGATATTGAACCGCCGGGTCGTTTCATCTTTGATCGCCATTGCCAACTTCCGGCGCACATACGGCTTTTCCAGCAGAAGAAAAAGCAGGAAGATGAACACCAGCATAAAACCCTTGAGAAATGAAACCAGGTTGCCCGACAGAGAGAGCACCATGTTACCCACAGTGCGGGTAATTTCCAGATCCCGAACGATGGTAGTCGGTAAGTCAAACCGCACAATCCCCTGCATGAGCAGTTGAGAAAACCGGTCCTGATACCGGGGATACTCTCGCAAAAGACTCTGGATACTGGTGTACACAACCTGAAATACCAGGTATCCAAAGGCAAGAAAGATAATCAGCACAATGGTGATCGCCAAAAAACGAGGCATCTTGCGCTTGACCATGAACGAGACCATCGGTGAAAAGACAAAAGAAAGAAGCATCGCGATTACGAAAGGTATGAAAATCTGTCCCGTCACCCGCAGCACCGTACCGATTGCCACCAGAGCTATGATAAAGAGATAGACCGTATTGGCTCGCAACAACCCCTGGGGCATACGTATCTGTCGGAAACTCCGGGGAGGAGAAACGGCACCCCTGTCCTTCTGATCACTCATTCAGAACACATTATACGGGTCCCTTTCTTTGTTCAATCCGTTGTAGACTGTCAGAACCGTGGACATCCTCTTCTTTACCGTAAACGCCGGATATATTCACCCCGCCATGGGCCTCTGGTATCTCCGGGCCAACCTCAACACCACCGCCAACCTCTCTGTGGAGACACTGGAACTGACCCGCCGTGCCGGCGAAGAGCATATCATCCAGGAGGTACTCCGGCGCCGCCCCCGTATACTCGCCGTCGGCCTCTACATCTGGAACCACCTGGACCTGCTCCCGGTGCTGCGCGCCGTCCGGACCCATCTTCCGGAAACCACCGTGATCCTCGGCGGCCCCGAGGCAACCCATCTTCCCGCCGACCACCCCACCTTGTCCCTGGCACACATCGTCGTCCGCGGCGAAGGCGAACTGCTCTTCGGCCCACTGGCGGACCAGATTCTTGCCGCCGACCCCACCGACCCC
>JBAYPC010000074.1:0-9558 GCA_041677905.1 Alkalispirochaeta sp.
CCCTTCGGTTCACCGGTTGTACCGGATGTGTACAGCAGGGTTGCCAGTTCGTCCGTGTCCCCCCGGTCCACCTTCTCTTCGAAGGCGCGGGCACCGTCGCTGCCGGCCGCCCGGCCCAGTTCCAGCAGCTCCTGATAGGAGCGGATCGTGACCCCCGGGACCTCAGGGCGATCAGCGCGATCGGGGTAGTCGTCAAAGAGGATAATCTCCTTGAGACTGGGCAGGGCGTTCTTTTTTGACAGAATTTTTTCACACTGGGTCGGATCTTCAGCAACGGTAATCCGGCAATCCGCGTGATTCAGGATATACCCCATTTCGTCGGCGGTAGAATCGCTGCCTCGGGGAACGTCGGCGGCACCGATGCCAAGAATGGCCAAGTCGGTGAATATCCACTCTCTGCGGTTGTGGCTCATCATGCCGATGTGGTCGCCCCGTTTGACGCCGATTTCCAGGAGCCCTGCACCGATGATACGCACCTGTTCCCACATCTCGCCGAAGGTGACCGGCTGGAAAACACCGGCTTTGTCTTTTTCCCAGCTGAAAGGACGATCCCGATGCTGTTCCGATCGTTTTCGTAGTCGTTTGGGAACGGTCTCTCCCGTTTTCAGGTCGGGCTTCATACCGGGGCCTCCCCAACGAGGCACATCCATTCGGCGGCGCATACAACTTCTCCTTCGACGGTTGAAACGCCGCGTTGTTTCAACATCCGAGGCGATACCCTCAGGTTTTCAATTTCCATGCGCACCGTATCGCCCGGTTGTACCTGTCGGCGAAATTTCACGTTGTTTACCGTGGCGAGAAAGAAAAGAGATTCTCCCAAGACACCGGACTGCCGCACACCGGCACCTCCACACTGTGCCATGCTTTCCACCAGGATTACACCGGGGACGACGGGATACTGGGGGAAATGGCCTGCGAAGAACGGTTCGTCTCGGGGAAATGTCCGTTCTCCGACAATGCGTTTGTCTGTGACTTCCAACAGATTGTCAACGAAGAGAAACGGATCACGGTGAGGTAAAAGTTCTTTGATATTCATGAAGTAATAATAGGACGGTACTCGCCCTCAGGGCAAGTTATCGGTCGCGGACCGATTGTTTGACTTTCTTTCGGCTGACATGATAGTTTCGATCAGGTTATTACAGAGGAGTTCGAATATGACATTCGACCAAATATTAGAGTTAGTGAATACATTTGATAACAGTTCCCTGGGAGAAATTGTCTATACCGCCGGGGATACCAGCCTTACCCTCAAGAAAAGTGGCGATACTCACCCCGTATACACCCAGCCCATGGTAGTACACCCCCAGGCCGGAGCCCACCCCGCCGATTTGGACGGCCACAGCCCATCCGGCGGACCATCATCCCCAGCACCACCATCCCCGGAACCACCATCCCCGGAACCACAATCCTCGGACCTACCATCCCCGGAAGGCGACGTGGAAGTAATCACGTCACCTATCGTCGGAACGTTTTACCGGGCGCCGTCACCGGACTCACCCGTGTTCTGTCAGGAAGGTGAGGTTGTGCCCAAGGGAAAGACTCTATGTATCCTTGAGGCGATGAAGGTGATGAACGAGCTGGAGGCGGAGTTCACCATGGAAATTGTCGCCTTCAAAGTGAACAGCGGAGACATGGTTGAATACGGGACCCCCATAGTAGAGGTGCGCCGAGTATGATCTCCTCTATTCTTATAGCCAATAGAGGAGAAATAGCCGTTCGGATCGTTCGGGCCTGCCGGGAAATGGGGATCCGCAGCGTAGTAGCCTTTTCCGAAGCCGATCGTAACTCCCTGGCGGTGCGCATGGCCGATGATGGGGTGTGCATTGGTCCATCGGCGGCAACAGACAGTTATCTGAACATCCCGAACCTGATCTCTGCGGCCATTCTTCGCCATTGCGACGCCATACATCCGGGTGTCGGTTTTCTCAGCGAGAACGCCCGCTTTGCCCGGGCAGTGACGAGTGCCGGCTTGATCTTCATCGGCCCCCCGGCAGAGACCATTACGCTTTTGGGCGACAAGGTGCAGGCAAAACAGACAGCACTCCGACACGGTGTACCGGTGATCCCCGGAAGCGCCGGGAGTGTGGAGGAGATCGATGCAGCCCGGAAAAGTGCCGAGGAAATCGGCTATCCCGTTATAGTCAAAGCCGCAGCCGGCGGCGGCGGCAAGGGGATGCGGATATGCTACAGCGCCGAGGACCTGTCCGGTGTTCTGAAAATCGCCTCCAACGAGGCGCTGAAGGCGTTTTCCGACGGGACGGTCTACCTGGAAAAGTACCTCACCAGTCCGCGTCATGTGGAACTCCAGGTTCTCGCCGACAAGGAGGGGACGGTCGTTCATCTGGGTGAACGGGACTGTTCGGTCCAGGAAAACCACCAGAAACTGGTCGAAGAGAGCCCTTCTACCGCTGTGGACGACGAACTCCGGGGTAAAATGGGTTCCGATGCGATTCGGCTCTTTTCCGCATTGGACTACGTTGGAGCGGGAACGATAGAGTTTCTCGTTGAAGACGGGCAGTACTACTTTATGGAGGTAAACGCCCGGGTCCAGGTGGAACACCCGGTGACCGAACTGGTTACCGGTGTTGACATCATTGCCGAACAGATCCGCGCCGCCGCCGGAGAGCCCCTCAGCATCACCCAGGAGGACATCCGCCTGCGAGGGTACGCCCTGGAGTGCCGGATCAACGCCGTGGCACCTGGAAAGGTGACCCATTACTACCCTCCCGGTGGGTTTGGCGTGCGGGTCGACAGCTTTCTATGCAACGGAGCGGTGGTTCCACCGTTTTATGATTCCCTGGTGGCAAAACTCATCGTATACGGCAAGGATCGCAGCGACGGCCTGGCTCGTATGGATCGAGCTCTGTCGGAGTTTGAGATTGAAGGCGTTCCGACCAACATGGAACGACAGCGTCAGATCATCAACAGCGGACTCTTTCAGAGCGGAGTTTTTGGTACGGATGCTCTTGTCCACATTAAGAAGGAACTTGGCCTATGAAGCGAATGCCGTTGCGGCGCATGATTCGCCGCTTTCTACCCAACCGGATGCACTCCGCCCGGAGAAAACGCCGTGGAGATGACCGGGCCTTTGTTGCGTCCCGCCACAGTTGCCCCGCCTGCAATCGCCCGATCGATGAGCAGCAGCTGCCGGGCAACCTCTTTGTCTGCCCCCACTGCGGTTACCATTTTCGGATCAGCTCACCCGAACGAATTCGGACGCTGCTCGACGGAGGTGAGTTGACTGAGATTTCCGCCGAAGTACAGCCGCTGAATCCTATCGATTTCCCCGGATATGAAGAAAAACTTGAGAGCGCCCGTGAAAAGACCGGTGTCGACGAGGCGGTTACTACCGGGGTGGGGCGTATCGAAGGACGTCCGGCGGTATTTGCGGTTATGTCCTTTACCTTTCTTGGCGGCAGCATGGGTTCGGTGGTGGGCGAACGGATTGCCCGGGCGGTCATGTACGCCGCCGACCAGGGAATGCCCTGCGTCATTATCACGTCGAGTGGCGGCGCCCGCATGCAGGAGGGCATTTTCAGCCTGATGCAGATGGCCAAAACAAGCCACGCCGCAGCGCTTCTATCTGAGGCGGGACAGCCCCTCTTCGTTGTGTTGTCCGACCCGACAACCGGCGGTGTAACTGCGTCTTTTTCTATGCTGGGTGACGTCACTCTGGCCGAGCCGAACGCGCTGATCGGCTTTGCCGGGCCCCGGGTTATCGAAGGCACAATTCGACAAAAGCTGCCCGCCGGATTCCAGCGGTCCGAGTTTCAGAAGGACAAGGGATTTGTTGATGTGGTCGTACCGCGCAATGAACTGCGAAGCACCCTGGCCTATCTCTTTGATGTCCATTCGGGGGGGACAGATCATGAAATCCGATGAACTGCGCGGCAAATTACAGGAAATACAGGAACTCGCCCTGCGAGAGAACATCGATATCGGCGCGGATATTGACCGCCTGAATCGGAAGCTCGCGACGGGCGATGAAGACGCCTGGCGGAGGGTGGAGCTTGCCCGTCACCAGGAACGTCCAACTACTCTGGAGTTGATCCGTCTCATGAGTGAGCGCTTTATCGAGCTCCACGGTGACCGGAACTTTGGCGATGATCCCGCCCTGGCCGGCGGTATTGCCACGATTGGGGGTATCCACTTCACCTTTCTGGGTCACCAGAAAGGACGTAACATGAAGGAGAACCTCCGGCGGAACTTCGGTATGGCCCACCCTGAGGGGTATCGCAAAGCGCTCCGCCTTGCACAGCAGGCCGAACGGTTTGGTCGTCCAGTTCTGACTCTGATCGACACACCCGGGGCTTTTCCCGGCCTTGCAGCGGAAGAGCGGGGAATCGGCGAGGCGATCGCCCGAAATCTGAGGGACTTCTCAGTTCTCAGAACGCCGATAATCTGCGTGGTGATCGGTGAAGGCGGCTCTGGAGGAGCCCTCGGCATCGGTGTTGGTGACCGCGTGTATATGATGGAAAATGCGGTTTACTCGGTCATTTCCCCGGAAGGATTTGCCTCAATTCTCCTTCGGGACGCCAAAAAAGCCCGGCAGGCGGCGGGCCTCATGAAGATGACCGCACCGGACCTCAACCGCTTTGGTATCATCGACGGCATTATCGACGAACCGGGCAACGGCGCCCATACGGATCACCACGGTACGGCCATGGCGATCAAGTACCAGGTTATGCAGGCCTACGGTGAACTTTCCCGAAAACGGCCCGATCAGCTTCTGGACGACCGGAGCGCCCGAATTCTATCCCTTGGACGTTTTGCCGGTGGTAGTGAGCCAAGACCTCGGGGGTTCCTGGGACGGCTGTTTCCCCGGTTAAACTCCCTGGTAGGCCAGCCACGCCGCCAGAGCCGCGGTCAGGTCAATGACGCCGGTAAGCTGGGCAATCCCGGCAAGGGCGATGATCGCTGATACGGTTGTACCTACCGGCCGAACCGGAGATTTCCGACGGATAATTCGGGTTACCGGGTGAATCAGGGCAACCAGGACCGCTGCCGTTCCCAGAGTTAAACGCGCGGCAACGGGTGAGGCACTGTTCCACTCCCGCAACCCGTATGCGGCAGACGCGAGAATACCGTTGATCTGTTGAAACCGGCCGAATGCGATCAACAGACCGATGACGATGAGAAACGTGCCGCTTACCGTCTTGATCACGGGGAAGTACCGTTTTATCACCGCCAAAGATCGGGATACCCGACTGAAGGCGGCGCCTGCAAGGAGAAACGGCAATCCGAGCCCTAACGAGTAGACTGCCAGCAACACGGCGGCGCGCCCCACCGTGCCGTCCCGTCCCGCCAGAAAGAGAATAGATGCAAGAATAGGACCGATGCAGGGGCTCCACCCCGCCCCAAAGGCCATACCGACCACGACCGCACCAAGAGCGGTAACGGGCCGCTTCCGGACTTGCATGCGCCGTTCCAGATTGAGGCCCGAAAAAAAGTCAAACATGACGTTAAAACCGAGGAGGATGACGATAAAACCGGCCGCGAGGTTGATCCACCGGGCGGCACCGGAAAAGAGAAGGGCCGGACCGGAAAAGAGAATACCCAAAACGACAAAGACGATGGAAAAACCGAGCACGAAAAAAGCCGTCCTCACCATTATGACACCACGACTGAACCCCTGCCGTTCGGACAGTTCCTGAAAACTGACACCACTCACAAAGGAGAGATAGCTCGGGATCAGGGGAAGGACGCAGGGCGAAAGAAATGAAAGCAGCCCCGCCGCAAAGGCGAGCAGGATGTTGAGGTCTCCGTTCATGACGATTATCTGCGCATCAGCGGGATGCAACGATCTCCATTATACGTTTCATACCGGTCATGACGTCTTCTCCATCCCACAGACGGGTCCCCACCAACATACCAAGGACTGTACCGTCGGGGCCGATAAAAAAACTCGTCGGTATACCCCGAACACCGTAATTGGTAGAGACGTTCCCGTCCCGGTCGAGAAGAATCGGATAGGTATAACCGAACTCATCCACAAATCCCTGTACCGTCTTCTGGTCTTCGTTGATGTTTACGGCGATCATACGAAAGGGTCTGGCCTTCAGCTCTTGGTACAAGACCTCCATTGAGGGCATCTCCGCACGACAGGGAGGACACCACGTCGCCCAGAAGTTCAGAAAGACGAAGTTGCCCGCCAGATCGCCCAACGACGTAGTACCACCGGAGAGCCGGTCCAGAGAAAAATCGACTGCATCGATGGAACCACGGAACGTCTGAATGCCCAGTTCGGTCAGAATTGACTGGATTTCTGCCCGGGAATCACCATCAAGCGGTTCATACGACGCAGTTCCTGGTCCGGCCGCTTCGGGCCCGATACCGGCGGGTTCCGATTTACCCCCGGCGGTAAGAGGGACAGCTGCCGAAATAAAAACGAGCAGCAAAACAGCTAACGTCCTGAGGTTCATGTACTAAAGCTCCTTACAGACCGGCCAGTAGGACGGCCGCGACATTGTAGAGACCATGGCCTAGTGAAAAGGCCAGAATATCCGGTTTCCGTTGCCACAATATACCGAGAAACAGGCCGGAGGCAAAGGAAAAGACGAGTGCGCTCAACCCCTGGTAGCTGTGGCCCAGCGAGAACAGCAGCGCCGCCGCGACAACACTTCTGCCGGGTGACCCCGTTAACTGCTGCAGGCGGAGCAGCAGGTATCCCCGAAAAAAGACCTCTTCCATCAGCGCGGCGACAAAGAGCATGAGAAGCAGCACCACCCACATCAACGGGGAGTGTGCCGTCCCAACTCCGGCAAATGGGGTGGAACGGCCGGACACACCCGCTATGTCGGCAAGAAACCCCACCGCCATAGAGAGAAAAAAGAGGCCAATTGCGATTCCCAGAACCTTTGGTGCAAGGGCACTTGGTCTCTGCAGCATCCCGGCGGTATCGCCGGAGAGATCGGTCAGATAAAGAACTAAAAGTACAAAGCCACCATTTCGTACAATGAGGGCCAACATAGTGGCCACCCGTTCCATCGGTCCGGAAACTGTCCCGGGCGAAATCAGCCCGGGAACGACAAAAAGGGTGAAAAGTATTATCATTTCCCGGAGACGGCGGGATTGGTCCGGCGACATGGCGGCCATTGTGCCACGATCATCCAGAGTATGTCCATTTTTCGGTGGATTTACTTTTTGCCGACAAGGCCGATACTAGAAGACAACGGGAGGTCGTTTTTGGGAATTGTCATTCTTGTCCTTGCATTTATACTCGTTCTCGGCAGTTACATAATGCTTCGACGGGCCGGTGGTATTTCCTTTCCCTGGGTCCAGTTTTATGTTCGGGGCAAAGAAAGCGGGTTCACCGTTTCTGAGGTCAATTTACTTCGACGAATCGCAATAGAAAACAAGCTGGACAACCCGACATCTCTGTTCTGGAGCGTCAAGACGCTGGACCGGTGTATTCGGTCGACAATTCTGGATTTCCGGGCCGAACGCTCGACGGAACAGCAGAAAAACCAGGAATTTCTGGACAAACTGTTCACCTTTCGTCGGCGCGTCGAGTTTGATCAACCCAAACACCGTCTGGGAATATCCACAACCCGCGGTATAAATCCGGGACAGACCTTCAAACTCACCCCCACCGGGGGCGGTGTTTTTATCTCGAAACTGGTAGAAAACAACCGACGGTACCTCGCCCTGACATATCCACGGGGGAAAAACCCCAACCCGGGCAGTTCGTGGAACGATCAGGCGATCAAAGTGTACTTCTGGCGAAAAGAAGATGCCGGTTACTATTTTGAAACGAAAGTTGTTAACGACTATCTCGATCGGAAAGTTCCCATCATCCACGTCGCCCATTCAGATAACATCATCCGTGCCCAGAAACGAAAGTCCGTTCGACGGGAAGCGCAAGTCCCGGCGCTGTTGTTTCCTCTGCGTTCGATAAATCACTCCAATGAGAACGTCGAAAGTGCCGGTGGATACCGATGCAAGATGCTGGATATCTCGGAGGACGGTGTTGCAGTAGCCATCGGGGGTCGGGCGAAAGCGGGAATCCCCGTGAAAATACAGGCTCAGCTGTACGACGACAGCATCGTTATTTGCGGCATTATAAAATCGGTTGACTACAAACAGAAAAATCGCGTCAGTGTTTTACACATTCAGGCTCAGCCTATGTCGATAGGAATGCGCATAAAGGTGCTTACCTATGTTTACGCCCTGTTCAGTTCCGATGAATCGATGACGCAGAGAACCGGGCAACGGAGGAAATAGCCGGGCCGGGTTTTTCTTTTTTTATTGCTAACGGTCGATCTTTTGACTACTATTTCGATATGCAACGTTCACTATTTTTTCTGATAATAGCCGTCTTTTTTGTTTTCCCGGTATTTGGGCAAAATGCAAAACTTGAAACGTACCAGTCCAACTTCGAGGCCGCCAAACTGGAGACCAAGCTGGAGATCCTCCGTTCAGCTGATGGGGAGGACCCGGTGGAGTTTGGTCCGCTCTACGGCCAGGCACTGCGTCTGGTGGTAAACAACGCGGCAAACCTGGAACGGGATCCCGTACTTCGAAGCATTGCCCTGAAGGCGATCGAACGGGTTGATGCAGGCGGGTACGACGCGGCTGTCGGTGATCTGTGGCTGCTCTTTCAGAACTACCCTGATTCTACCACAAGGATCGAAGTCGCCGAGGTTATGGGACGTCTGGCAGGTAACCACCCCGAAGAGATACGTTACCTTGTCAATTGGGTCGCCCGGCAGAACAGCCTGAACCGGTCGGATGAGGATGTTGATCTGCAGGTCCTGGCCTCGGTTCTCCAGGCACTTGGAGAACTGGGATCGCCCGTCGCTTTTGAACCGGTTCTTGACACGATTCTGGTGCAGTATCCCGATTTTGTGACCGATGCCGCCCGCCGGACATTGGGACGCCTGAAAGGAAGTCCCCTGGAGCTGGCGACGGGTGTTATCACGAGTAAAACAGTTCTCGAAAAGGGCCCGGCCTTCACCTTTTTGGTCGATGACGACTACATCCCGGACGAACAGAAGCCAAACCTGGCTCGGACAGCATTGAGCATTGCGTTGAACACCCGTCCGCAGAACCCAAATGAACAGGAATCGGTACGGCAGCTTCGGTATGCCGCAGCTGCTGTCCTTCGTGAATCGGGTTTCTCCGAGGCGACCACCGAAGTCATTCGCCACTTTAACGAGACCGTTCTGGAATTTGACCGAAAACAGACGACAAAAGACCGGCTCCTTGAGGCGATTGCCACGTTGGGTGCCATGGGGAATGAAGCCGCTGCCACACGTCTGACCGATTACCTGGAACTGCTGAACACCTACACCGAGCAGGACCGTCCGTATGATCCGCAGGTGGTCCTTGCAGCCATCCAGAACCTCAAGATTCTGGACTATCCAGGATCCTACAACGCACTTTTCATGACGACCATTCTAAAAGACTACCCGGACCGAGTTAGAAACGCCGCTCGTGAAGCGTCGATGTCGGTTATGCAGTAGTACTCTTATGTGAGTACCCCCTTTACCACACCGCCGGTTGTAATAGCCGTTACGGCCGGCGGACTTCTTGCCCTGTCACCCGGTTCACCTGTCG
>JBAYPC010000075.1:0-9485 GCA_041677905.1 Alkalispirochaeta sp.
ACCCGCCGGAAGAACGGTGATGCCGTCTGCGCCCTTTGAGGCGGGGTGTGCGTAGCTCATACCGGATCAGCTCAGCGGAACGAAGTTCAATTTTATTCATGAGACCGATCAGATGCGTTGCACCAGAGACCGTGCCAGCTGTCGCCCCTTCCTGAGAATTTCCTCTTCATCCTTCACCTGCCGTCCGGACATGAGTACCTCTCCGGCGCAGATCACCGTGTCCACCATGGTACCGTTGGCGGCGTAGACCAGATTACTTTCCAGATTGTGCACCGGGGTCATCTGCGGGTGGTCCAGGTCCAGCAGGACGATATCCGCGGGGCCTCCCTCCCGAAGGGGACCGCCCACACCCCAGGGGGCAAAGACATCGCTGTACGCTCCCGTTGCCATGGCCAGCGTCTCCGATGCGGTCAATCGTGTCGGATCCTCGGTGTGGACCTTCTGCAACAGGGCGGCCAGCTTCATTTCGTCAAACATGTCCAGGTTGTTGTTGGACGCCACCCCGTCGGGGGCGAGCATCACCGGAATACCCCGGTCCCGTACCGCCTGCCAGTCAAAGACCCCGGAAGCCAGCTTCATGTTGCTCGCGGGGTTGTGGGCAAGCGTAATTCCGTACTCAGCCGCGAGCTTCAGCTCCGAGTCGTCCATCCATATCCCGTGGGCGGCAATCCCATGCCCCGCTATCCGGTTGAGAACCCCAATCCGTTCCAGCCACTGCCACGGCCGGACGCCGTTGGTACTCAGGCAGTCCGCCACCTCCTGCTGCGTTTCCGACATGTGGGTGTGAAAGACCAGGCCCAGTTCCTCCGCCCGTTCGGCGCTCCATCGAAGTAGATCGGGACTGCACGTGTAGATACTGTGGGGAGCAATTGTGGGAAACACCCCGGCACACCCGTCGCCCCCGGCTCCGCCGCCCTCGGCACCGGAGTCGCCCCCACGCGTATCAACATAGTCTTCAAGCAGCCGGTCCACCGTCGCCTGTATGGCCTTGCGCTTGTCGGCGTCGTTGAAATCAAACATGGCAAGACCTATCGCCCCGCGCACACCGGCGTCACGAAAGGCCCGGTACGCTTCGGGATAGGAAAAGTACATGTCGTTGGCAAAGGTGGTACCGCTTTTGATCATCTCTAGGGCGGCGAGACGGGTGCCCCAGTAGATATCTTCATCGGTGAGGGCCGCCTCAGCCGGCCAGATGCGCTTTTCCAGCCATTCCTGCAGCCGCATGTCGTCACCGTATCCTCTGAGCAGCGTCATCGCCCCGTGGGTGTGGGCGTTCTTGAGTCCGCTGAGAGCGCAGAATCGCCTGCCGTCGATAACAGTCGTGCCCTCCGGAACGCTCTCTGGTCCGGACCCATCCGGCACGCTCTCCGCCTTCAGCGACTCAATACGACCATTGTGGACGGTGATACGACAGTTCTCTACTACCCCGTCGGCGGTCACCGCAAAGGGCAGATCGGTAATTACAATGTCCATGTCAGGATTGTACCATCGTCCCTTCCGCGATACCATATACCCCTATGGCAAAGAACATCGCAGTGCTCGGTACCGGTTACGTTGGACTCGTCAGTTCGGTCGGACTCGCCGACTTTGGAAACACCGTGACCGGTGTGGACCTTCGGGAAGACATCGTATCAACCCTCAACAGCGGCCGTCCTACCATCTTTGAAATCGGCCTGGACTCCTACCTCAAACGGAACCTGGAGGCCGAACGGTTGAGCTTCACCACCGACGGGGACACCGCCATCGCCGATGCGGAGATCATCTTCATCGCCGTGGGAACACCCCCCAAAGAAGATGGGCACGCCGACCTCTCCCAGATAGAAACGGCGGCCCGGCAGGTTGCCCGTCAGTTGAACGGGTACAAAGTTGTGGTGACCAAAAGTACCGTCCCCGTAGGCACCAACCGGCGGATACAGCAGATCATAGCCGAGACCAGCGGTAAGAAACCCGGCACAGGTTTTTCGGTGGTCAGCAACCCCGAGTTTCTCCGTGAAGGCAAGGCGATCCATGATTTTTTCCACCCCGACCGGATCGTCCTGGGGTGTGAAGATGAGCGGGCACGGGAGCAGATGGAAGACGTCTACCGCGCCCTCTACCTCATAGAGACACCCTTTGTGTGGTCCAACCTGGAAACCGCCGAACTCATCAAGTACGCCTCCAACGCCTTTCTGGCCACCAAAATCACCTTTATCAACCAGATGGCAAACCTCGCCGAGGCAACCGGTGCGGATATCCACACCATCGCCCGGAGCATGGGCATGGACGGCCGGATCAGCCCCAAGTTCCTCCATCCCGGCCCCGGCTACGGCGGCAGCTGCTTCCCCAAAGACACCAAAGCCATAGCAGCCACCGGCGACGAATACGGTGTGGACATGAGCCTCATCAAGGAAGTCGTCCGGGCCAACGCGCGACAGAAGACGATCACCGCCCAGAAACTCATCCGACTCATGGGCGGCACCGTCGCCGGTAAGACCGTCGCCGTGTTAGGCCTCGCCTTCAAAGCTGAAACAGACGACGTCCGGGAAAGCCCGGCCATTGAAATCGTCCAGGAACTCCTGATCCAGGGAGCCACCGTCCGGTCGTATGATCCCCAGGGCATGGATAACTTCAAGAGCGCCGTCCTTGGTGACGGCCCCTTCGGCGGGTCCCTCAATTCAGAACTTCGCGAACAAGTGGCCCTTGCCGCCGCCGAGCGCCTCCACTACGGTACCGACGAGTTTGACGCCCTCACCGGGGCCGACGGCTTTATCATCGTCACCGAGTGGAACGCCTTCCGGAACCTCGATCTGGAACGGGCCGCCAAGATCATGAAAGGCCGGGTGATCTTCGACGCCCGGAACGTCCTTGACCCGGAAACGGCCCGGGAAAAAGGTTTCACCTACGCCGGTGTCGGACGTACTTAATGGTCGTTGGATTTCTCGGGTTCGGGACAATCAGTCGGACGATTCTGCATGAGATCGAGAGACGTGGAACGCCGAACATCTCCTTCTGGGGATACTACAATCGGTCTGTCCCAACCCCGCCAAAATCAAATACCCCACTGCATCGAGCAACGACGGTGGACGAACTGATCGCCTCTGAATGTTCCATTGTAGTTGAAGCGGCCGGTCACGAAGCTGTCCACGAGCACGTTCCCGCCATTCTCCGTTCCGGCAAGGATGTCCTCTCCCTGAGTGTCGGTGCCTATCTCGATCCGGAGTTCCTCGCCCACATCAGGGCGATATGCGCGCTGCCTGAGGCGGGAACGCTGCACATCCCCAGTGGGGCTCTTCCGGGAGCAGACGTCATCCAGGCGGCGGGGCTGCGACCGATCGAAAGCGTCGAACTGGTGACCCGAAAACCGGTGAACGCCCTGGCCGACAGTTCTCTGCCCGACGGTTCGCCGCCCGACGGTTCCCTGGCCGGTGGTTCGCCCGACGCCGGCCAAAACCGCACAACCCTCTTCGAAGGAAGCGCCGAAGAGGCGGTCAAACGCTTCCCCAAGAATATCAACCTCTCCGCCGCCTTGAGCCTGATAGGGGTCGGTGGACAACGCACACGGGTCACCATCGTCGCGGACCCCTCGGTCCAGCGCAACGTTCACCGGGTCACCGTGCGGGGCGAGTTCGGCGAGTTCTCCGGTGAGATATCTTCAGTTCCTTCCTCTAATCCCAGAACCTCCCTGATAGCGCCCTTGAGTGCCGCCGCCCTCCTGATCAAACTCGCCGGCGGAATACGGATCGGAACATAGGACCAAGTCGGCATCCTGCACGCTCGAATCCAGCCCCCTCGTATCCCCACATTGATAAACGCCCGCCCTTGATAACCCTTGACCGCCCCTTCCCGGAACAGTAAGTTCAACCACATGAGTGACACCAGCCCCACGACCGGCACCAACCACGCCGACAACACCAGCCCCACGAAAACCCTCCCCTTCACCCGGGAGCAGATAGAAAAAATCGTCACCGATCATCCCACACCGTTTCACATCTACGACGAGCAGGCCATCCGCGACCACGCCCGCAGGTTCTACCAGGCCTTTTCGTGGGTACCCGGAGGGTTCAAGAACTATTTTGCCGTTAAGGCCCTGCCCAACCCGCAGATCATGCAGATCGTCAGAGAAGAAGGAATGGGCTTCGACTGTTCCAGTTACCCGGAGCTGGAGCTGGCGGACCGACTCGGAGTCCGGGGCGAAGAGATCATGTTCACCTCCAACGACACCCCCGTCGAAGAGTTCCGCAAAGCAAAAGAGCTGGGAGCCAATATCAACCTGGACGACCTCAGCCACGTCGACTTCCTGCACAAACACGTCGGCATGCCCGACCTCATCTGCATGCGCTACAACCCGGGCCCCCTCAAGAAGGGCAACGTCATCATCGGCAACCCCGAAGAAGCCAAGTACGGCTTTACCCTAGAGCAACTCTTTGAAGGCTACCAAAAAGCCCGGGACCACGGGGCAACCCGATTCGGGCTGCACACCATGGTCGCCTCCAACGAACTGAACCCCAAGTACTTCGTTGAAACGGCGCAGCTTCTCTTTGACGTGGTAGTAGAACTGAAAGAACGCCTGGACATCCGCATCGAATTCGTCAACCTCGGCGGCGGCATCGGCATACCCTATCGCCCCGACCAGAAAGCCGTCGACTACAACATAATCTCAACAGGAATCCAGCAAGCCTATAAGAAGACCATCCTACCCGCCGGACTGGACCCCCTGCGGATCGTCACCGAAAACGGCCGAGTCATCACCGGCCCCTACGGATACCTCGTCAGCCGAGTACTCCACAAGAAAGACATCTACAAACAGTACATCGGACTGGACGCAAGCATGGCAAATCTCATGCGCCCCGGCATCTACGGCGCCTACCACCACATCACCGTCCTCGGCAAAGAGGACACTCCGGCCACCCACACCTACGACGTAACCGGCTCCCTCTGCGAAAACAACGACAAGTTTGCCATCGACCGGAAACTACCGGAAATAGAAATCGGCGACCTCCTGACAATTCACGACACCGGCGGACACGGCCACGCCATGGGCTTCAACTACAACGGCAAACTCCGCTCCGCCGAACTCCTCCTGAAACCGGACAACACCGTCAAGCTGATCCGCCGCGCGGAAACCATGGAAGACCTCTTCCGCACAATAATCTGGTAAAATATTGAACTTGCGTTCCCCTGAGCCCCCCACCAAACAGCCGCACCACCTGCGGCGAGGGCCTGCCGGCCCTCGCCGGGGGCCCCCAGTGCCGTTCCTGCCCCCAGCGTTTGACAATTTTTCCGGCCCAACCTGGCATAAAAAGCTCACCTACAGGAGGTGAGGTAAGTTAGTCGGTGCAAAATATCTGGTATATGCGCCAATTTTATCTGGAATACCATGGCCGTGAAAGACTCCAACCACTGGTTGGAGAAATTGCCTGGTCTCATAATCTGGTCATCATGAGCAAGTGCAAAGATCCTCTGGAACGCAAATTCTACATCCGCATGACTCGAAAATTCGGTTGGACAAAAAACGCACTTGTGCACCAGATTGAAAACCAGAGTTACGAAAAGTCCTTGCTCGGCCAGACCAATTTCGATCAGGCGCTGATTGCACGGATCGAAGACTTCCTGCGGGCCATGGGTGGTATGTTCTCCTTCATGGGCAGTCAGTACCGTATAGAAGTAGACGGGGAAGAGTTCTTTATCGACCTTCTGCTGTTTCACCGGCGCTTGCGTTGTCTGGTGGCAATCGATCTCAAAATTGGGAAATTCCAGCCCGAGTTTGTCGGCAAGATGCAGTTCTATCTGGCAGCGCTGGACCAGCATGTTCGCCAAGAAGATGAAAACTCGTCAATCGGCATCATTCTTTGCAAGGAAAAAAACCGTACCATCGTTGAGTACGCCCTACGTGATGCACGCAAGTCTATCGGCGTGGCAACGTACCAAATCACCAGGACTCTGCCCAAGGAATTGAAGGGACAACTGCCCCTTCCTGAAGAGATCGCGACCCTGCTGGAGGGGATTGAAGAATGAGCCCAGCAAGCTCGGATAGCGAGGGCTGCCGGTTTATCGAATAGTCCCTCGCACCCCGGATCTGCGGCCGAAATCTGAACAGTACAAGGCCGCCGTCATTAATCACTAAATTGGTTCTCGAATGTCAAGATCGCTGTAGAGTTCCGGCTCCTCTTCCATGTCGCACACCGCGGGCTTCCGGAGGCAATCGACGTAGTTCACTGACGATCTTTTCAAAAGTACTCATCTATCCCTCAAATCACACCAACCCGGTGAACCGGCATGCGCAGACCGCATCGGCTATGGGGTCGTCGGGATTGCGGACCCACACCTCTGCTATGTCCGCGGCGCTGTTGGGTGTTATCACCGCAAACTCCTGGCCTTCCCGGGTTTCGGAAGTGAAGGTAAACATGCCCGGCCGGTCTGGAGACACCACCCCGGGGGCCCAGTCGCTGAGCCACTGGGCGTAGCGGGCGTTGTTTACGTGGGCGTTCCGGTCGGTGTCGCTCAGTCTGACCCGGTCCCAGGCGGCGTGTTGAAGCAGGTTCTGGGGCTCCGGGATCGTCGCCGTCTTGCCGATCGGCAGGTCCAGGGGTACTTCTTCTACCGCCCATTCTCGGGACAAATGTTGTTCCGGCCGGACGGGTCTGCCTGTTGTGCCGTTTAGGACAAGCCAGGTGCTGGAAGCTTCAACCAGAAGTTCTCCGTCGCCGGTTTCCACTACAAACTCGCGCATGGTGTAGAGCCGGATCATCCGGCTGGGCCAGGTGGTAATGCGGATGTCCTCGCCCCAGTGGGGCCGTCTGACAAAGCGCATGCCCAGGCGGTGAAGGACCCAGTACACGGGGGTGTCGTTGTCGGTGAAGTCCACACCCAGTTTCTGGGCGTGCTGCCACGCTGCCTCCTGAAAGATGCTTGCCATCCCGTCAAACCCAAGTCGGTCGTCGGGGCGGCAGAGAAAACTGGGTATCTGTAATTCCAGCTGGTGTTTCACGGTTACTCTTTTGTCTTTCCCCGCGGCGTCTTCGGCTTCGACGTCTTCGCATTCGGAGCCGTCGCTTTCGGTGTCTTTTTGGCAGTCGCCTTGTCGGCCACGCCAGACTTTTTGGTTGAGCCGGCCTTATCGGTCCCGGACTTCTTCGCCGGCGCCTTTCCGGCTGTCGCTTTTGTTGTTTTCGCCGCAGGTTTCGTCGATTTCGCCGGTTTTACCGCTTTTACCGCTTTTGGGGCTTCCAGGAGTTCCATGAAGCGGTCTATCCGGTAGCCGCTTTTCGCTTCGGCGTCCCGCCACTGCCGGTAGACGGTGTCCATCTCTTTCAGCTCGGCGGCAAGTTTTTTCCAGTGGATGGTTTTGCCGGCGGCGACGGCTGCGGTGATTTCGTGCCACGCTCCCAATACGACCAGCCAGTCGACAAATCGGGAAAACGCCTCTTTGTTGAACCAGGTGACGCCGTTGTGGACGTGGATCTGCAGGAAGTCTTCCACATTTGCGTCGGCGGTAAGGGCTTCCATGGCGGCTCGGGCTGTCTGTTCAGGTTCAACGTCGGTCACGTAGCGCCACCAGTTGTGGTGGGCCAGAGTTACCTGGACCAGCTCTTCCCAGTATGACGGGATCGTGCCCGAGGGGTGTACCCGCATCAGTACCGGTTTCAACGTCTCGATGAGCTGCCATTCGGCCGCCTGATCCAGCGCCTGGAAACCGGTTGCCCGGGGGGTCAGCTCCTCTTCACCGTGGACAAAGACGTCCAGAGGCAGCAGCAATGTCAGGGCAAGAAAGATCGACGCGTCGTCCTGATCCGCTGTGAGGTGGGAGGCGATGAGTCGGGACACTCTGTCCGGGGCGTGGGCCGTCAGCTGAGCCAGCCGTCCCAGGGCCTGTCCGGTGTGCTGGAAGAGGTCTACCGCCGCCTCTATCCGGGTAGTACGTTCACAGAACTGGGCGGCAATGCCCAGAAAACCGCGGTACTGCTCGCCAAGCCGGTCCCAGTCCACCGGTTTCCGGTCGTCCATGAGGGCCTCAAAGAGCGTTCGCAGAACACCGGTATTTGCAATGACGCCAAATGCCTCGTGCAGCGGCTGCAGCAGGAGACGTTTCAGCGCCTTGTTAAAGTCGGGCGTACCCGCTCCGGCAAGATGGTCGCTCAACCGGGCGTAGTGGGAGTACCCGTTGTCCTCAAGTTCGTAGATATTCAGAAAGACCTGACTCTCATATCCCCGAAGAGAGACAAAAAGCCCCTTCTCGTGTATCTCCCCGCAGTTGCGGATAAACCAGAGACCGCTGCGCTGTTCCTGAAACACCATGAAGTGACGCCACGATCGGGTGAGCCCTAAGGCAGAGCCGATCTGTTCGCGTCGTTCGATTCTGTCCGCGGTCGCATCGGTAACGTAGGGTGACGACGTATGGACCCAACCGGATGCAGAGTCATAGGCGTTGTTGTAGAGCACAAAGGCGCGCTCGTCGTGGTGACGGTTACTGTAGGCAAAGACGTTGGACAGGACATCCCCGTCGGAGTTGTACACGTCAAAGAGCCTGAACGCCGCCGCATCGGCAAAGAGATACCGTTTGTGCATCAGCGGAAATATCTCCCGTCGGTGCCGTGCAATCAGCTCCTGGTTCGGCGTTTCATCCCAGTACGCCTTCCGGTACTCCATGCCGTACTTCTCTGCAAAGCCCTCGATCTGACCGTGGCCGAACATGGGCAGCCCCGGCATGGTCACCATCAGGGTGGCCACACCAAAGTACTTGTCCCCATCGCCGAACTGGGCAACCGCCGTCTCCTCATCGGGGTTGTTCATGAAGTTGACGAACCGCTTCAGAACCTCCGGATCGTAGAGGAGGGTGTTTTTCACCGTCTGTCGGTACTTCTCGTTCTCCTCGTCCTTGAGCATGTTCATGAAGGCGCTGTTGTAGACGCGGTGCATCCCCAAGTTGCGGACGAAGTAGCTTTCCATCATCCAGAACGCCTCGGCCAGAAGCAGCGTGTCCGGCACCTCCTGGGCAACCCGGTCCACCACTTCCCGCCAGAACTCCTCGGGGATGGCGGCGTCAAAGTCCTTCTGGGACAGGCCGTGTTCACTCCGAGAGGGAATATCCCCGCCCTGGCCCGGTGCGGGATACCACAACCGCTGGATGTGCTTTTTTGCCAGCGTCATGGCCGCATCAAACCGGATAATGGGAAAGTTCCGGGCTACGTGCAGAATCGTCTGGATGATCGCCTCCCGGACCTCCGCGTTGAGGTAGTCCAGCTGGGCCGTGTCGTTCCAGGGCATGCTGGTGCCGTCGTTGCCGTGGTAGATGTACCGGGTTCGGCCGGACCGGTGGTCCACGTGTTTGAAGACCACCGCCGCATCGGTGCGGTCGTAGTAGTGGTCTTCCAGGTAGATGCCGGTATTCGGGTCGGTGGAGAGGTTCTCCCCGTTGAAGGTCTGCCCCGGAAAGGGCGGGTGGTCCAGGTTGATGTACCAGTCCGGGTGTTCGTGAATCCACCGGCTGTCTATACCGGTGTGGTTGG
>JBAYPC010000076.1:0-9484 GCA_041677905.1 Alkalispirochaeta sp.
AGCGGGAACGGTACTTAAGGATGTGTAAGGCCGAGAACGTTCCAACACGAGCCGTTGTCGCAGGTGACTATATCCGTACGTGTACTACCGTCCTTGACCGGGAGGCGAGTACCACAACTGAGCTGGTCGAACCGGCGGCCCCGGTAGACGGAGCAGCCGAAGAGGCAGTGGTGAGCCTCGTCCAGGAGGTGCTGCCGGACTACGGTACTTTTGTGTTTGCCGGATCCATGGCACCGGGGTTTTCTCCGTCGCTTCCGGCACGGCTGATTTCACTGGCTCGGGCGGCCGGCCTCTATGTGGTGGCCGACTTTCGGGGTGAGGAGTTGAAGCAGGCGTCGAAAAACCCGGCGGACCGGCTGCCAAATGTGATCAAGGTCAACTTGGTCGAGTTTGCCGAGACGTTTTTCTTTGGAGGCGCCGGGGCTCTGGGTGAGCATACAGATGATCCGGAGGTTCTGGAAAAAGCGGAGCGGCATATGGCGCTGCTCCGGGAAACGGGGGTCGAGGTGGTGATCTCCAGGGGCGCATTACCGACACTGGTTTTGGACGATGAGAACGGCGTTCGGGAAGTGCCGACGCTGCCGTTGGAGCCGGTGAACACCATCGGTTGTGGCGACGCCTTTACGGCGGGTCTGGTGAGCGAACTTGCCGCCGGGTCGTCTCTGGAAGACGCCATAGACCGGGGCCATACCACGGCGGCTATGAATGCAACGACGGTCAGACCGGGTACGATCCGACCGTCATAGACGCACCGGTCTTATACGTCCCGGTTGTGTTCCAGACGCAGTGTCATAGTCGGCATGTTGCACACCTCATCGGGACCGAAGTACTGAATGGCCCCGGGGCTGGCAAAAGATGTCTCCCGTGCCCAGGTATCACGGTGGGCGGCAAACTGTTTAAAGGGGGCGCCGTCCAGTTCTACCAGCGCTTTGCGAATAACCGGTTTCTGCTGACCATGGCGCTGTTCCATGTTCATCATCATGGTGAGGGGAATGCCGCCGGCCGTCCATTTGTCGGCGGGGAATGCCATATTTCGGACACTTGAAATGTACCCGGTCAGCCCATTTGCCACCAGCAAAAACGCTGTGTAACCGAGGCTGTAGGTGTAGTCGGCGTCGAAATTACTGGGAAACGCACATCGCCCTTCGTATCCGAAGAAGTGGTGTTGAGTACTGAAGGAACCTCTGTACGTTCCTGCCGCTTTTCGCTCCTTCAGGACCGCGGTAACCATATCGATCAGGAGTTTTTCCGTCTCGATCCGTGAAACCTGAACGTTGCCGTGGGGGTCTCTGTCCATGAGAAGCTGTTGCTGAATAGCCCCCGGCAGCGATTGAAAGACCCGAGCCCCTTCGGTGCTGAGGTGACCGCTTAACCATTCAACCTGTTTTTCGATACTCCGCAGATCGGCGACGGTATCTGCATGTTTCACCAAAAGGTCGTTCAGTTCGGAAATGAGAGAGCCAACCTCCGGGATAAACTCAATCAGACCTTCCGGTACCAGAGCTACCCCAAAATCGTCGCCGTTGGCAGCCCGGACCGAGATAATATCGGCGATCGACTCGACGACGTCGTTTAGGGTTTGCCCCTTCTTCTGTACCTCTTCAGAGATAATACAGATGTTCGGTTGGGTCTGAAGGGCACATTCCAGAGTGATGTGGCTGGCGCTGCGTCCCATCAGTTTTATGAAGTGCCAGTACTTCTTGGCGCTGTTCGCGTCTCGACCGATATTTCCGACCAGTTCGGAATAGGTTTTTACTGCGGTGTCGAAACCGAAAGACGCCTCGATGAATTCGTTTTTCAGATCCCCGTCTATCGTCTTGGGAACACCGATAACCTGTACCGCATCACCTTTTTGTACGAAGTACTCGGCCAAAAGCGCGGCGTTGGTGTTGCTGTCATCGCCACCGATGACGACGACTGCATCCACTTTGTTCGTTCGGCACGTTTCTCGGACTGCGGCAAACTGTTCGGGAGTTTCAATCTTGGTCCGACCACTGCCGATGATGTCGAATCCTCCGGTGTTGCGGTACTGATCCATGTACTCGCCGGTGATCTCAATCTTTTCATCGTCGATCAGACCGGACGGTCCACCAAGAAATCCCAGAAGCCGATTGGACGGATTGGCAGCTTTCAGCGCATCAAATACGCCGGCGATGACGTTGTGCCCCCCCGGGGCCTGACCGCCGGACAGAATAACCCCGACCGTCCGTTCCCGTCCGGCATCGTCGTTGGGGCGGTCCGCCACCAATTTGGCAATCGGTTTTCCGTACGTCCGGGAAAACTCCGCCCTGACGGCATCCCGGTCGGCCACCGCTTCGGTAGGGCCGCCCAGGTCGACGGAAATAGAACCAATAGGTCCGCGCACTGCCGGAGGCAGTTTCGGCTGGTATAAATAACGGTGTTTTTGCAAATATGAGTATTTCATGATGAGTTTATTGTAGTTGTCCCTTCCAACAGTGACAAGGTTGACCCTTCCGCCAACGGGGCCTAGTATACCGGCATGACGATGCTGGCGATGCGCAATGTGGTGCAGAACTACGCCTGGGGCAGCACCACAATGCTTCAGACTATTCGTGGAAACGGTGAACCCGCTGCCGTACCGGAAGCCGAACTCTGGATGGGATCACATCCCCGTGGGCCGAGCAGGTTGGTTCTTGGAGATGGAACAGAGAAAGAAATTGCTCCAAACAGCATTCCTTTCCTCTTTAAGATACTTACCGCCGAAAAAGGCCTGTCAATTCAGGCTCACCCCCACAAGACGGCGGCAGAAGAGGGGTATGCCCGGGAGAATGAAGCGGGAATTCCCCTTCATGCGCCCCAACGGAACTACCGGGACACCAACCACAAGCCGGAGCTGGTCTGTGCCCTGACCGATTTCTGGGGACTCCGGGGATTTCGGCCCGTGTCGGCGATTTCATCGGAACTGGAACGGGTAATTGCACATACCGTTGGTGTTCCCGATGAGTTTAAGCGTCTTATCGGTGATCTCTACGACGAACCGACCGTTCACCTGTGGCGCCGCGTCTTTCTGAACCTCTTGAAAGTGAGGGAAGACGCGACCTTGTGCAGGGCTCTCTGTGCCGGCGCCGCCGAATACGCCGGTTCCCGGGATGGTCGTGATCGGGATGACCCCTACTGGTGGGTCCTGGAATTACAGCGACAGTTTCCCGATGATCCGGGCACTCTTGCCCCCCTCTATCTGAATTTGGTCCGCCTGAGGCCGGGGCAGGCGATGTACCTGGACGCCGGTACGCTGCACGCCTATCTGTACGGGGCTGCAGTGGAGATTATGGCCAACTCCGACAACGTCCTGCGGGCGGGGTGTACTGAGAAGCACGTTGATATAGCCGAAATCGGGCGAATTCTGGTCTTTGACCGAAAAGAGACGCTGGTCATAAAACCGGATATAAAGCCGGATAAAGAACAACCCCTCTGGACGTACCACACACCGGCCGGGGAGTTTGAACTTCACCGGGTAGTCCTGCCGGCGGAAGGGTCGGTACGTCTGGTCCACAAAAGAGGGCCCGTTGTGGTACTGGCCGTCGGCGGCGCCGTCGGTTTGAGCAGTGTTGATCAGTCGCTTACCGTTCAACCGGGTCATTCCGCGTTTCTTCAGCTGTATCGGCCGGACAAACCGGAAACGGTTGAACTGGCGGTGGTCGGAGAGGCGGTGGTTGGAGAGGCGGCGGACCACATTGTATTTGTCGCGGCTCTGCCTGGGGCGATCGTATCGGAGGACCGGTGAATCAGACCGGGAAAGACGCCGTTCCGGTGGTATGGGTCGACGGAGACTCGTGTCCCGTCCCGATCCGGGATATTCTGGTGCGTTGGCACGGACGAGGACGCTTGGTCCTCCATTTCTTTACGAACCGTCGGTTACCGCTGGACTCGTCGGTTGGACAGACAGTTGTAACCGATGGAACGGTCGACGGTCATATACTGGCACGGCTGCAGTCCATTGCCGATGCCACGGGAAAAGACCCCACAGACGACATCGTCACGGACGACATCGTAGTTATCACCCGGGATATACCGCTGGCCGAGCGGTGTCTGGAGTATCCATGCACCGTTATGAACGATCGGGGCACCGTATTCACCAGGGATACAGTTGGTGAACGACGTTCCCTTCGGGATGCACGCGCCGGTATCCGGGCGATGGGGTTAGAGTCCATGGACAGACGTCGGACCTTTGGCATCAAAGAACAGAAGTTGTTTTCTGATGCCCTGGATCGAGTCTTGTCTTCTCTGGCAAAGAGCCGTGCAATATACGCAAGCAGTTCGATAAACTTTAACCGGTTGGATAACTGATACATAACACATCATAAGGAAGGGCAATATGCAGACGACACAGGTAACCGACGGTGTATGGAGGCTTTCGGCAAACGTTCATGATATTCTCTTTGAGGGAATGTGGCCGATTCCGCACGGTTTTTCGATGAACTCCTACATTGTCAAAGGCGAAAAGGTTGCGATTATCGACGGTGTTTGTGATTGGGACGGCACGCCGGAGGTGCTTTTCGACCAGTTCAAACAGATGAACGTCAACGCCGAGGACATCGACTACGTCATCATAAATCACATGGAACCGGACCATTCGGGATGGTTGAAAGACTTTAAAAAAATTCGCCCGGATTTCAAAATCGTGACAACCGCAAAAGCAAAAGTCCTTTTGGACGCGTTTTATGAAATCGACAACGAGACCATTGTGGTAAAATCGGGGGATACCCTGGACCTCGGTGGCGGCAGGGTTCTGGCGTTTGAGGAGATTCCGAACGTGCACTGGCCCGAGACGATGGCAACATTTGATACGAAATCGGGGACCCTTTTTCCCTGTGACGCCTTTGGTGCATTCGGTGCTATTACCGATTCTCCCTACGACGACCAGCTCTCCCCGGAGGAGATCGACTTTTTCGAAGAAGAGGGAGCTCGCTACTACGCCAACATAGTTGGTGCCTTCTCGGCCCCGACAAAGAAGGCCATTGCCAAGGTGGACACACTGCCGGTAAAGATCGTTGCTCCTGGACACGGCATTGTGTGGCGAGAGAATCCACAGAAGATCATCGACGATTACAGACGGTACGTGTCGTACAGCAAGGGGCCCGCAAAGGAAGAGATCACCGTTATCTGGGGATCCATGTACCGCAATACGGAAAAAGGAGTAAAACCCGTTGTAGACGGGATTAAGAGTGAAGGTGTCAAGGTTAACGTACACCAGGTTCCCCAAACCCATTACTCATTTATTCTTCGGGACGTCTGGAACTCAAGCGGCGTCGTGCTGGGCATGCCCACCTACGAGTACCAGATGTTTCCACCTATGTCGGTAGTAGTTGATGAGTTAGGGCGAAAAAAAGCGTTGAACCGGAAGGCGTTTCGGTTTGGCAGCTATGGTTGGTCCGGGGGAGCCCATAAGGAACTGGACGAACTGCAGGAACGGTACAAGATGGGCTGGGACTTCCTTGAACGTGTAGAGTTCAAAGGAGCCCCGACAGAGGAAGATATGGACCTGTTGTACCAGCGCGGGAAAGAGCTGGCCATTGCTGTAAAGGAATGGGTCCGCGGCGCCGCCGAGTGATCAGAACTCGGCGCTGCCGACCGCCCGGGGAAAGGGGATGACGTCGCGGATATTCTGCATACCCGTTACGTATCGGACCAGTCGTTCAAACCCGAGACCAAATCCAGAGTGGGGCACCGTACCAAAACGGCGTAACTCCAGATACCAGCGGTAGTCGTTTGGGTCCAGCCCCATCTCATTAATGCGACGTTCCAGAGTTCCAAGGTCGTCTTCACGCTGACTGCCGCCGATAATTTCGCCAAGCCGGGGCATCAGGACGTCCATGGCGCGGACAGTTTTGCCGTCGTCGTTCTGCTTCATGTAAAATGCTTTGAAACCTTTCGGGTAATCGGTGACGACGACCGGCCCTTTAACATACTCATCGGTCAGGTACTTTTCATGTTCCGTCTGGAGTTCGACCCCCCATTTCACGGGATATTCAAAGGTCTTACCGCTCTTTTCAAGAACTGCAACGGCCTCTGTATAGTCCATACGGGTAAAATCGCCGGTGCTCACCCGCTTGAGATCTTCCACAATCCCCTTTTCGATACGGTCGTCGAAGAACTGCATGTCTTCAGGGCAGTGCTCAAGAACCGATCGGATAAGTTCCTTGATGAAGTCCTCGGCGAGATCGGCGTTGCATTCAAGGTCGCAAAACGCCATTTCCGGTTCAATCATCCAGAATTCTGCAAGATGTCGGGTTGTGTTGGAATGCTCGGCTCGAAATGTAGGACCGAACGTGTACACCCGGTCCAGGGCGGTGGCGTAGGCCTCCGCGTTGAGCTGGCCGCTGACGGTGAGAAAAGCGGGTTTGCCAAAAAAATCGGCGGTGTAGTCCACCGGCTTGCCGGAGGAGGCCAGCTTTTCCAGATCAAGGGTGGTTACCTGAAAGAGGGCACCGGCCCCTTCTGCGTCGCTGGCGGTGATAATCGGTGTGTGGAGATACAGAAAACCCCGTTCCTGAAAAAAGCGGTGGACTGCGTAACTCAGCTGGTTTCGCACCCGCATGACCGCCCCAAAGGTATTTGTCCGTCCCCGGAGGTGGGCTATTTCCCGAAGGAACTCGAAACTGTGCCGCTTTTTCTGAAGGGGATACGTTTCGGAGGGAGCTTCTCCGATTATCTCGACATCGGTGCACGCCAGTTCAACCGACTGCCCTTTCCCGGGAGATTCAACCAGATACCCTGACGCGCGAACGCTGCAGCCGGTCTGCATGCGGTCGATCTGGTCCTGCAGAGACGTTTCGTTCTTGTCAATGATCCCCTGGAGTCCCTTCAGGGATGAGCCGTCGTTCAGTTCAAAAAAGCATACGTTTTTTGAATCGCGTTTGGTTCGGACCCAACCAAAAACGTCTATAACTGTGTCCGACGGTGACGCGTTGCGAAGCTGGGCGATGCGTGTGCGTTTGCTGTAACTCATAAATTATTCGTACCACACCACGCGGGTTGGGGCAAGTGACGCCGGTTGTACGTGTGGACGTCTGCAGGGATGTCTCGACAGGGTCCGCTGGTGTCGGTAATCTGGTCATCTATGGCGTTAATGAGCGAAACCGGACGACTACGGAGAGTCCTGGTTCACGAACCGGGAGCAGAGGTGGAAGAGATGACCCCTTCCACGGCACAGGAGTTGTTGTATAACGATATTGTTCCGGTAGAATCGGTGCGTCGTGAACACCGGGAGCTGCACCAGGTTTTGCGGGTATTTGCCGAAGTAGTGGAGGTCTCCGCCGTACTTGAGGACATTGCGGCCAAGCCGACCGGGACGGCGATTCTGTCGGCGGCGTTGTCATGTAACGATCCGGTAAGCCGGGACCGGCTCCTGGAACGGTGGCATACCGCTTCTCCCCGGTCGATTCGAGATGACTGCATTCTGGGTGTTACCCGAGATTCAATCCGGTTGAAAGACGTCTACGCGGTCAACCGGTACCTTACACCACCACTTCCCAACCTTTACTTCACCAGGGACAGTGCATTTGTCGTACACGACCGGGCGTACCGTTCGGCGATGGCCGGGCGGGTCCGGGAGGCGGAGGCGGCGATTATGGCAGAGGTGCTTTCCGCGCTGGGCGAAACGGTAGACTCCGAACTGGCGGCCGGTGCCCGCCTGGACGGGTCGGTTCGTCTGGAAGGTGGAGATGTACTGATTCTGGACGAGAATACCCTTGTTATCGGCGTTGGTGAACGGACAAGCCCCGAAGGAGTAGACGCACTTATCGAATCGCTGGTGGCCGGTCGGGATACCCCACTTACCGTCGTGGCCGTTGACCTGCCCCGGAGCAGGGCAACGATCCATCTGGATATGATTGCGACTTTTATCGGACCGGGGGAACTACTGGGGTATGCCCCTCTCCTGACCGGTTCCCAGGCTCGAAAGGCCTTCACTATTACCGCGCCTCCGGGGTACGGTACCTCCTGGACTATAAGAGAGCACGAATCCCTGCCGGCGGCGCTGGCAGATATCGGGCGCCCCCATACGATTATACCCTGCGGTGGAAAGCGAACAATCACGCAGGAGCGGGAACAGTGGTTCAGCGCCTGTAACAGTGTGGCCGTCGGGCCACAGACAGTTGTAGTTTATAAGAACAACCCGAGGACCCTGGAGGTCTTAAATGACAGTGGCTACGCGGTGGTCACCGGAGGTGAGGTTCTGGAACGTCCGGGCGACTTCTGTTCTGTCGACGGACAGATTCGGTCGGGACCGACAGCCATAGCCGTGGAAGGCGTTGAACTTGCCAGAGGTGGCGGTGGACCGCGGTGTATGACGCTTCCCATTGAACGGGAACCGGTATGACTATGAGAGTACTTGAAGTGAGGCGAAGCAATAATGGGTAAGACTACTGACGTACGTGTACGGGAAATGGTCCCGTTACTGTCACCGAATGAACTCAAGGCGCGGCTTCCTCTGGACAAACAGAGCGAATCGACGGTTCTTGACGGCAGACAGAGCGTGGAGAACATTCTGAATGGTTCAGACAAACGCATGATCGCGGTGGTCGGACCGTGTTCAATCCACGATGAGGGCGCCGCGCTGGACTACGCTCAACGGCTGAAAGCACTGCGGGATGAGCTGGCCGGGCAACTTCATATCGTTATGCGGGTCTATTTTGAGAAACCCCGTACCCGGCTGGGATGGCGCGGGCTGATTATGGACCCCGATCTGGACGGCAGCTACGAAATCGACCAGGGGCTGCACCAGGCCCGAAAGATACTTCTGGGCGTAAATCGGCTTGGATTACCGGCGGGCAGTGAAATGCTCGATCCGATCATTCCGCAGTACATCGATGACCTGGTGAGCTGGGCCTCTATCGGCGCTCGAACGACCGAGTCTCAAACGCACCGCGAAATGGCCAGTGGACTGTCCATGGCGGTGGGGTTCAAAAATGGTACCGACGGCAGTATCGAGACGGCGGTGAACGCCATGTCCAGCTCCCTCCACCCGCACAGTTTTATCGGTATTAACCAGGACGGTGATTCCTGTGTCGTCCATACGACGGGAAACAAACAGGTTCACGTCATTTTGCGGGGCGGCCGCAGCGGCCCCAATTACCACAGCTGGGATATAGTACGGGTAGAAGAGATGCTGAGGCAGAACGGATTGCCTGTGGACATTCTCGTTGACTGCAGCCATGGAAACAGCAAAAAAGACTACCGTAACCAGGCGGTCGTGCTCAAAAACGTAGTTGATCAACGCGTTTCCGGACGGACGTCCATCAAGGGTTTTATGATCGAAAGTTACTTGCAGCAGGGTCGGCAGGAGCTGGTCCATCCGGTGGATAAACTGACCTACGGGATGTCAATTACAGACGGTTGTATTGGTTGGGATGAAACGAAAGAACTTTTACGGGAGACGGCACACCGTCTTGCTGCAGCAAAGTAAGGGGTGAGAAACGTATGAGTACAGTACGAGAACGGGTAAGCCTGGCCCACAGCGCAG
>JBAYPC010000077.1:0-9314 GCA_041677905.1 Alkalispirochaeta sp.
CGCGTACACTTGCTCACCGATAAACAGTGTCGGGTCAATAACGAGGTGAAAACTGGAGAGGTTTCGGTAGGAATCGAGTTCTCCGTACATGGGCTTTACGTACGTCCCGTACACTCCACCCACCAGAAGTCCGGTGAGCGCCTCAACCATCATGTTGATGCCGTAGCCTTTGTGGCCGCCGAATGGAAAAAGAGAAAATGCCGCATCCGCATCAGTTGTAGGCTCACCGTCTTTGGTGACGGCCCACCCTTCCGGAATGGCCATCTTCTTTTCTCGGGCATAGAAAATCTTACCGAAGGCGACCTCACTGGTGGCCATATCAAGGAGCATAGCGTCTTTCTCTCCGGGGATACCGAAGGCAAAGGGATTGGTCCCGAAAAAGGGCTTTCGTCCGCCGAAGGGCACGACAACCGCATCGGTATTGGCCGTCACCATTGCCATCATCTTCTGCTGCATGGCCATGTCGATGTAGTAGGCAAGGGCCCCGCAATGACTGCTGTTTTGCACACCCACAAGGCCAATCCCGTGTTGGCGGGCGGTGTCGATAGCGTGCTGCGTGGCCTTGCGAGCGGCTACGTGGCCAATGCCGCCGTCGGCGTCTATCAGCGCCACAGACGGTTTGATCTGCTTGATGGTCAGGTCGGGGGTGAGGTTCATACCACCTTTTTTCACCCGGTTGGCGTAGTGTTCAACCCGCAGGACACCGTGGGAGTGGGTACCCCGGAGATCCGCAAAGACCAGAACATCGGCGACGACCTGTGCATCGGCCTGGGACATACCAACTTCTGTCAGACGGCGTACCACCATCTTTTCGAGTTCATCTTTCTGTACCGTAACCATTTCATCAGACATCGATCAGACTCCATTTTGCATGCCTCAGTGGGCGGTTAATTTTGGTAGCGCTTTCATCTTTCTGCTATTTGTTTTCGAGGTTAATACGGTTTTTCCAGGAGCGCAAGGAAAATTATTACGAATTTTCATGAATATTCCTTCTGTCGTGGCGATGGTTACCGAAAATCGACCTTTTGGAATAGATTTTGGTTGCAAAATCGCACATCACCCTTCATTATAATTAGAAGCGCTTTCAATAAATCAGGAGAATTTCATGGATGCATTTGTCCTATACGGACCAGAAGACCTTCGTCGTGAAGCCCGAACCGAACGTCCCCCTCAAGCCGATGAAGTCGTAATTGACGTGAAACGAGTGGGAATCTGCGGATCCGACGTCCATTACTACAGAGATTTTCAGATCGGTCAGTTTATACCGCAAGCCCCCCTGGTTCTGGGCCACGAGTTCTCCGGGGTAGTGGTGAAAACCGGAACTGATGTATCTGGAATTGAGACGGGCGTGCGCGTTACAGTGGAGCCTTCTATTGAGTGCGGGAAATGTGCCTACTGCCGTTCCGGCCGGTACAACCTCTGCACTAACCTGCGTTTTATCGGAACTGCAGCGACGATACCACATATTGACGGTGGTTTTGCCGAACGGGTTACCGTACCGGCGAGCCACTGTTACGTTCTGGACGATACCCTGGACTTTGGCGCCGGGGCCCTTGTGGAGCCGATGGCCGTTGGTGCCCAGGCGGTCGACAGGGCCGGTCGGGTGTCGGGATGTCGCGTCCTGATTACCGGTGGGGGCACCATCGGCCAGATGGTCCTGGCGGTAGCCTCCGCCTCCGGCGCTACCGATGTCACCATGTCGGACCCGGACGAATACGCTCGAACCTTTTCTCTGGAACACGGTGCGCGGCACGCCGTAAATCCGATGGACCCGGAGATCGCCGACCGTCTCTTTGCCGGCGGCGGATATGATGTTGTCTTTGAGGCATCCGGGACGCCCGGCGGTTTGAGTTTTGCCTATCGGGTCGCCGCACGGGGTGCCCGGATTGTGCAGATAGGCACCCTTCCTGCAGAGGTGACTCTACCGGCAAATCTCGTGATGTCGAAAGAACTGACTGTGCTGGGATCGTTTCGGTACGCCCATGTATACCCCATGGTTCTGGATATGATGGTATCCGGTCGGGTAAACGTCGCGGACATGATCACTCACGTCTATTCTTATGGTAATATGCAGGAAGCAATGGAGCGAGCGGTCGCCAAAGACCGGGTCGTGAAAGTACAGGTTGAGCGAGGATAAGATAATGGAACTGCGAAAACGTGAAGATTGTATGTGGGACCAGGTGTCGTTGGGAGAAGTGATGATTCGCCTGGATCCCGGTGAAGGTCGGGTCCGAACGGCCCGGAGTTTTACCGTCTGGGAAGGCGGTGGTGAGTACAACACCTCCCGGGGACTACGGCGCGCCTTTGGACTGAAAACGGCAGTTGTGACGGCCCTTGCGGACAATGAAGTCGGGCGGTTACTGGAGGACCTGATGCTCCAAGGTGGTGTGGACCTACGCCACGTCAAATGGATGCCCTACGACGGTATTGGCCGGGACGTCCGGATTGGGCTTAATTTCACCGAACGAGGGTTTGGGGTCCGCGGCGCCGTGGGTACGTCCGACCGCGCCCGGTCGGCAGCGAGCGCCCTGAAAAAGGGTGATATCGACTGGGATCGTATTTTTGGGGAAGAAGGGGCCCGGTGGTTCCACACCGGCGGCATCTACGCCGGCCTGTCGGAGACGACCCCGGACGTGCTTATTGAAGCGGTACAGGCGGCCAAACGTCACGGCACTGTCGTAAGTTATGACCTGAACTACCGGCCTTCCCTGTGGAACGCCCTTGGTGGACCTGAAGCGGCACAGAAGGTGAACAAACAGATCGTTCCGTATGTCGACGTCCTGATCGGGAACGAAGAGGACTTCCATGTCGGCCTCGGTTTTGACATAGGAGCGTCGAAAAACCTGACCGGTCTCGATGAATCCAACTACAAGAAGATGATAGTTGCGGTAACAGAGAAGTATCCCAATGTTCAGGCGGTTGCCACAACGTTACGGGATGTACATACCGCCACGATCAACGACTGGAAGGCGCTGCTCTGGACGGGAGGTACCTTTTACCACTCCATGGAACTTCCGAAGCTCGAAATTCTGGATCGGGTCGGCGGCGGTGACAGCTTTGCCTCCGGTCTGACCTACGGATTTCTCACCGGGATGGACCCACAGCAGTGTGTTGACTTCGGCGTTGCCCACGGGGCGCTGGCCATGACAACTCCCGGGGACACGTCTATGGCGTCACTGAAAGAGGTAGAAAAACTGGTATCCGGTGGAAGCGCCCGGGTGGACCGTTAAACAGGAGAAAAAGATGAGCTCTGTTCTTGAACAACTTGGCAATGCCGGGATAGTCCCGGTTATAAAACTGGAAAACCCCAAAGATGCGGTACCTCTCATGGGCGCTCTTGCCGACGGGGGGCTGCCGGTAGCGGAAATTACCTTTCGCGCCGCCGGTGCCGATGAGGCGATCCGCCGGGCAACTCAGGGGACCCCTAACGTCCTGGTTGGTGCCGGTACGGTTCTGACGGTAGACCAAGTCAAAAAAGCTGTAGATGCCGGGGCGATGTACATCGTCACCCCCGGCTTCAACCCCAAGGTGGTGGACTACTGCGTTACCAACGGTATTCCCGTCACCCCCGGTGTCAACAACCCCACCGGCGTTGAACAGGGGCTGGAATTTGGCCTGGAGGTACTGAAGTTCTTTTCTGCCGAGGTGTCCGGAGGGGTAAAGATGCTCAAGGCACTGGGCGGACCCTACGGACAGATGAATTTTATTCCCACCGGTGGAATTTCCCTGATCAACATGATTGACTACCTGAGTCTGAAAAACGTAATTGCCGTCGGCGGCAGCTGGGTTGTTCCATCGGAACTTCTGGCAAAACGGGAGTTCAGCAAGATAAGAGAACTGACCGCCGAGTCGGTAGAAGCGGTGAGAGCGATAAGAAATGGCTGAACGACGCGCACCGACCCCCACGGTTCTGGTTACCACCACATCTTTTCAGGATACCCCGGGACCGCACCACGAACTCTTGTCCCGGACGGGATGGAATATCCGGACCGCCCGGGGCCCCCTGCCGGAAGAAGAGATGCTCAACCTCATAACCGGCGTGGACGGTCTGCTCTGTGGTGATGACGCCATTACCGAAGCGGTGCTGAAAGCCGGCCGCCCTACCCTGCGGGTGGTCAGCAAGTACGGCATTGGTGTGGACAAGATCGATGTGGACACAGCGAGCCGCCTTGGTATCCCGGTCTGTTACACCCCCGGGGTGAACCACACAACGGTGGCAGAGCATACCTTTGCCCTACTATTGGCAATGGTAAAAAACCTGGTGGAAGAGGTGGCCATCACCCGCAGCGGTGGCTGGAAGCGGTTGATAGGTCACGAAATTGCCGGTAAGACTCTGGGTATCGTGGGGCTGGGGCGGATTGGCCGGGAGGTTGCAGCCCGGGCGCGTGCTTTTGAGCTGGAGGTCTTAGCATTTGACACGTACTGGCCCGAAGAGTTTGCCGCCACCAACGGCGTGGTTCGGGCGGCGTCCCTGCAGGACCTGCTGACCCGGGCCGATATCGTCTCGCTGCACACCAATCTCACGGCGGAAACCCGGGGTATGATCAACTCTGGAACCCTCGCCCGGATGAAAGAAGGGGTGATCGTGATAAACTGTGCCCGGGGCGAGCTGGTTGATACGACCGCCATGGCCGAGGCACTGGCTTCCGGCCAGGTTGGCGGCTACGGCACAGACGTACTGGAAACCGAACCGCCTTCTGCAAACCACCCGTTGCTGTCGGCGCCGAACTGTATCGTGACCCCTCATATAGCCTCCCGAACCTACGAGAGTGTAGTCCGGCAAGCGACCATGTCGGTGGAAAACCTGGTCTTGGCGATGGAGGGCAAAGAGCCGCTTGCAAAGGTGAACTGACGAGCTGTTTGTAGCAGACCGCGATCGGTTACACGTTGGGATCGGCAATATGCTGTTGACAGTTGCTTAGGCGCTTTACATACTTTACGGACAATGCGTCCTTACGACCCGCTGGAGTATGACAACCTTGCGCGAAGTGTTGTAAACGCTCTTTTTGTCCGGCCTGAGCATCCGATGCCGCCGGCCGAACCGTTCGAAGGCCCCGGAGTATATGCTCTCTTTTACAATGGACCTTTCAGTGCCTACCGGCAATTAGTTGAGGCAAATCCGAAACCACCGATCTATGTCGGCAAAGCAGTGCCTCCCGGGGCGCGTAAAGGGCTTACCGAGGAAACCGGTCGGGACCGAAGCCTGTACAACAGACTCAAACAACATTCTGTGAGTATTGAACAGGCGAACAATCTTGAACTACATGAGTTTTCCTGCCGTTATCTACCGGTCGTACCGGTCTGGATTACCCTGGCAGAACGATTTCTAATAGAGCACTATAGACCGCTCTGGAATGTCGTCATTGACGGTTTTGGCAACCACAACCCTGGTAGAGGTCGATCTGCAATGCGGCGGCCAAGGTGGGATATTCTCCACCCGGGTAGACCGTGGGCTTCCGAACTCCGACAAGAAGAATCTGTTGAACAGATTGTCACAGAAATAGGAGAGGTCTGATGTTGCCGAATCACCTTCAGCCAGGTGCTTTAAGCTCGACGGCAGTCTCGTGAAGTTGAACTCGTCGCTTGTTGTTCCCAACCCGGACGGATGAATTGACGATACTTGAACCAGTTCTTTTTTTTCTCACGGTATGCATCTGGACAAGCTCGAATCCCTGCATTTCCCCGATCTCTGCAAGGAGACGGTCCGTTTCGATGTGTACTCCCTGGACGATGTTGTTTCCGATAACTATGACAACCCGACCACCCGGCCGCATAACTCGCGCGGTCGCTTGAAAAAAACTGTAGGTATCATTGAAATAGGTGGCGGCATAGTTTGCCCACCCCTGGCCACCATAGGTACCCTTCTGGTTATTCCTTGATCTGATTTCGGCGATTATCTGCTCTATTTCCGGTGATCGAAACATCAGGGAGATTTCCGGACCTGACCGTACTGTCTGCCAGTAGAGTCCGAAATTATCCTGTTCCACTTTCTTTAACGCCTGAGATTCCTGCACCAAGTCCAACCAGTAGAGTTGGGGGCGCGTATTTCTGATGTAGTGGTAGTTGTTGAGGTAAGGCGGTGAGGTGATCAACACGTCGATCGTCCCCGGGGCGATGTTGGAGTATCCCGTAAGGAATGACTCCTCAACGACTTTTCTGGAAGGAACGTGGTCAAATTTCTGCATGTGCTTTTGCAGAAAACCGATGTCCGCCTCGATTTCCCACAGCTTATCAGCGAAAATACGGTATACCTCTGCGTTCTGGATTTCTTCTTTTCCTGCGCCGATTCGGGTCCCCAGACTTGGTTCATAGGAATAATTGGAAAAACTTACCATGACTGAGCCCAAAGCCGTTCGGAGCACGTCCTTGATATAGGCGTCATTTTGTTGGTTGATGACGTCTTTTATGAAGAGAACCTGCCGTTCGACATTGGGACTAAAAAAAGACCGCTTACTGCGAAATCCTGCCGGAGCGAGGGAAACAGGGTCGGTGTCAGGATCTGGGGGATTCGTTTCCAGCTGTTCAATCTGGCGAATCACCTGGACAAGGATATCCGTGTTTGCGTCAATCGCTCGCATTTTTATATTGGTTGCCAGTATGGCATACGGGTTGATATCAAAACCGATCACGTTGTAACCGCGCTTCAGTCCTTCAACCAGGGTTGTTCCGACACCAGCAAAAGGATCCAGTACGGTGACGTCCCGGGGATCCTGATGGGCAACGGTAACACCGAAAACGTCTTCTACAAAGGCGGCGGAGAAGCCGGCAATCCAGGGGACCCAGCGATGTAACGGCTCCCGACGGTTCTTGGAAAATGCCGTATCGCCGAACTTGATTTTGCCATTCTTTTCTTTTTCACGTTGAATCAGCAGTTGCTGCCCGTATTCGTCGTCCGACTCGGCGACATAGCCATTTCCTGGAGCTTGGTTCAGCCATTCCTCAAGACGTTGGCGCAAAAAACGCCACTCTCTGCCGACCTTCCGGGCCGGGACCTTTTTATCTCTTGCCATTTCGCGCAGTGTCTTTTCACTGACACGCACGAACGCCGCTGCTTCAGAGAGGTTCAAAACACCGGTTGTGTTTGTATTATCTAGGCTCATCTTCCGTTAATTTCCTTTATCTTCCTTTTATTGTACACCTTCGAAACAGAAAGTCAAGAAATCCATCGGGTCCGGTACGCGCCGGCAGGCGCGCCGGTGTGTCAGGGACTGAGCTTCACAGAACGCAAGTTCAATATAAATTGATTTTATGAATTAAACTTCGATCAGATTTTCCATGATGAAGGTCCGGCGTTCAGGGGTGTTTTTGCCCATGTAGAACTCAAGGGTCTCTCGGATGCCTTTGAGGGTTTTGATGTTGACGGGGACGATGCGCATGTCTTCGCCGATGAACTGGCCGAATTCGTTGGGGGAGATTTCGCCGAGGCCTTTGAAGCGGGTGACTTCGGCGCCGCGGATTTCTTTGAGGGCGGTGTCGCGTTCGCCGGCGGAGTAGCAGTAACGGGTCTCTTTTTTGTTGCGGACGCGGAAGAGGGGTGTTTCGAGGATGTAGATGTGGCCGGAGACGACGAGGTCTTCGAAGTACTGGAGGAAGAAGGTGAGCAGGAGGTTGCGGATGTGGAAGCCGTCGTGGTCGGCGTCGGTGGTGCAGACGATGCGGTTGTAGCGCAGGCCGCTGATGTCTTCTTCTATGCCTAAGGCCATCATCATGTTGTAGAGTTCTTCGTTGCGGTAGATGTCGCTGCGTTTGCGGGCGAACATGTTCTGGGGTTTGCCGCGAAGGCTGAATATGGCCTGGGTGAGGACGTTCCGGGAGGCGACCATGCTGCCGGTGGCGCTGTCTCCTTCGGTGATGAAGATGGTGGACTGGTCGGCCAGCTTGTGTTTGTCCCCCAGGTGGTACTTGCAGTCTTTGAGTTTGGGGATTTTCAGGGCGACTCGTTTGGCCGCTTCTCTGCTTTCTTTGCGGACGGCGTTGAGTTCTTTCCGCAGTTTTTCGTTCTGCGTGATTTTGTGTTCCAGGTTCTTTGCGGCGTCTTTGTTTTTGTGGAGGAAGTCAACTACGGCGATGCGCACTTCGTTGACGATCCAGGAACGGACGTCGGAGTTGCCCAGTTTGTTTTTGGTCTGGCCTTCAAACTGGGGGTCTTTGATGCGGATTGCCACGGCACCGGCGATGCCTTCTCGGACGTCGTCTCCGGAATAGGTTTTCTTGAAGAACTCGTTTACGCCTTTGAGGATGCCTTCGCGGAAGGCGCTCTGGTGGGTGCCGCCGTCGGAGGTGTACTGGCCGTTTACAAAGGACCAGTAGGTTTCTCCGTAGTTGGTGGTGTGGGTGAAGGCGAACTCCAGGCTGCCGCCGGTGTGGGCGTTCGTCGTGGGTTGGGCGGCCTGGTGGGCCGGTGGGTAGAGGGCGGCGTCGCCTACTTCGGATTGGAGGAGGTCTTTGAGGCCGCCATCCGAATAGATTTTCTCTTTGTTGTAGTGGAGGGTGAGTCCGGCGTTAAGGTAGGCGTAGTTCCACAGGCGCTGGAGAACGAACTCTTCGTTGTAGGTGTACTCGCCGAAGAGCTGGTGGTCCGGGCGAAACTGGATGTAGGTGCCGTTTCGGTATTTTTCCGATTTGCCTTTCTTTTCTTTCTTGAGCTCTCCTCGTTCGAAGACGGCTTCGGCGTATTTCCCGTCCCTGAAGGAGACGGCGTGGAAGTATTCCGACAGGGCGTTGACGGCTTTGGTACCGACTCCGTTGAGGCCGACGGAGAACTGGAAGACGTCGTCGTTGTACTTGGCCCCGGTGTTGATGCGACTGACGGCGTCGGTGAGTTTGCCCAGGGGGATGCCCCGGCCGTAATCGCGGATGGTCATGGTGCCGTCGGGATCCCGTTTTATCTCGATGCGTTTGCCGTGGCCCATGATGAACTCGTCTATGGAGTTGTCCACTACTTCTTTCATGAGGATGTAGATGCCGTCGTTGAAGTTTGATCCGTCTCCCAGACGGCCGATGTACATGCCGCTTCGCAACCGGATGTGTTCCAGGCTGGAAAGGGTCTTTATCGTGCTTTCGTCGTACTTGGCCATTGGGGTAAGGGTACCATATGTGGGGGGTGGTGGTCAGCTGCGGTGGGGCGCAAACACCCAATGGTGGGGCTCGGGCCACCAATGGTGGGGCTCGGGCCACCAATAGTGGGATCGGCCCCCTACTGGTTGCGCCAGTAACGGGCGGTAAAAAGGACGAGGACCGTATAGATCTCCAGCCGTCCCAGCATCATGATGATACTGAGCCAGACTTTGAGCCAACCGGGAAAGAGAGCGTAG
>JBAYPC010000078.1:0-9289 GCA_041677905.1 Alkalispirochaeta sp.
CATCCTTGGAATGGCATTGTCGTTCCTAATTTTCTCGTTTCTGTCCTGTTCACCCGACGGAGACAGTGACGGAGACCAGAGCACTGGTTTAACCGACCCATACCTTGGCCAGAGCTTTACCCTCCCCAGCGGAACTATTGTCGATTGGGGATATAATTTCACACCCCCTGCGGATGTTATTCCAGTCACCGTAGAACTTACCGAAACTTCAAAAGCGCTGTACTACCCGTCAGTCTCAGTGGGTTCCAACGGCTTTCTAACGGGCCCAGTCATTACCGCGCCCGGGCCTACGTATCTTGATCCGATGAGCACCAGTCTTCCATCGGGGATCACCATGACTCCAGGGGACGTTGAGGGAACCAGTCTGGCATGGTTGGAAGCGTATCAGGATGTCAAATGGATTGGCGACGTGGAACGCAGGTCCGCCGACGGTTCATTTTATGTTGAATGGTGGTACGTTACAAAAAATTCCACATTCAAAGGAACGGGGACGGACGTCGATGAAGAGTTCGGTTATACACTCAATTACGACGTGGACATCCAGGCAAAGGCCGGGTGGAACCAGGTAATTTGGACTTACACGGAGTTCGATGAAGAACTCAAAACTGTGAAAGCCACCGCCATAGTTGGTGGTGAACCCGCAGGCGTCCGATGGGAGTACTGGTAGGCCTTGATTCCCAGACCACTCGCGCTCAGACACCCTGATCACTCATCGGGGTGTCTCGTTTACAACGGCGCCCGGACATTCACATTCTGAGCGTCCACCCGCCTATGCAGCGATTAGGCAAATTGTGTTAGAACTGGATCCCTGTCGTGAATAATGACAAAACCAGGAAAAACTGCGGACACGATGATTGCCGTTATATCGATCCACGCGCTCGCGAAACTCGTACATCGGCATGTAGCTCATAATCTGAGAAAAGTGGGCGGAGGTTACAAAAGTACCGTCGTCAATTTAAATCGATAAATCCCGAAACAGGTGCTAATTATATATAAGATATAGAGTTAGAAGCACGCGATCTCAACTGAACCGGACAGCCGTAATGGTTATCTATCTGGATACCTATTTCAGCACATCTGATGTAACTGACGGTGAGTACAGTTGGACAGGCGCCACAACTCCTGGTTCGAATACACTTTCCGGTTCTTCGAAAATCAGTACCGTCGTGGCTAATGTTTATACCTCTGATTTTCTTACCGCAGGCTCATTCACCATCGAAGTCAGCGGATCAACCTACACAATCACCGGCACCGTAACGACATCCAAAGGAGACGCTAGATTCTCCTATACCGTACCCGTCAACCTTGTGGTGCCCCAATAGCATCGTGACGGTTACCCCATTGTAGCTAGCCCAGTCAGAGTCAGAACTGCTGAAACAATTGTTGTTCGGCAGTTCTGGCGGTTGTGGACGTATATTCAGAAGAAAGCGGGCTGATTCAATATCCAGCCTTCCGTATACGTCATTGGTCGCATATCTCCACCCCTACCCGCCGGATATGATCAAGGAGTGCCGGGTTGTCTATATGCGCCCATATGGAAAGATCAACCTTATATGGAAGTAGAAGATCGTCAACCTGTACCAACAAGCGTCGCAAATCATCATCGGTAAGACCGAAACCAACAAGAGTGACATCTATATCCGACCCGTTTTGGAACGTCCCCGTTGCCCGGGACCCGTAGAGAATGACCTTGTCAACAGCGCTTTCTGACCGTAACACACCACACAGGCGACGAAGCGTCTCCGGTTCCAGCCCAAACAGTGCCCTTTCGGCTTTATCAGCCATCAGCAAGAGATCTCATACGAAGTTGCAAATCGAGAAAACGGGAATAGTACCGCCGACGGACTGCCTCAGCAATCGCTTCCGCAGTCGCCCGATTATAAGTGTGACTTGTCCGGTTTCTATCCTGGAGCATTTCCATCCACACCTCTCCGTCTGCTACCAATCCAACGGAAAACGCCTCCCGAATAACATCCCGCGAGCCAAACAAGTCTACTGCCCCACGATCAATCAGGTAATCCCGGAGCAGGTTCCAACCAAGCTCAAAAGTATACTCAAATGCCTGGATAAGCCCTTGTTCTTCCAGCTCGTTCAACTCACCTTTCTCAATGAATTTCGCAAACTGGACCATGGCACGATCGTAACTCTGAAGACGCTGTTTCCACCGGACATCTGATCCTTCGTTCATGCATCTATTCTATATGAAGATACTGTTCCCGGCGACAACCGGTTCAAGTAGATGTGGTGGCGGTCTGCACCACCATCGTTTCAAACAACCCACCCCAAAATGGATGGTGTTCCAGAGATGAGGAATCAAGACCGGCCAGAAAACACGCCGTTCCCGTATCACGCCAGTACAACATGGGTGACTTCACTTCTGGCCGTAGTTAGTACATCCGATAAGCGGGAAAGCGCCTCTGGCCTCGTCCCAAATGGTTCCTACACGCTGTCAATGAAAATCTGTCACCTATCGGGACGAATCCGGGTCATAATCATTTTGTGAAACCCCTCTGTACGATCCAAGTCCAAGAGAACGTCCGATTCTTGAAGCGTAGATTGCACCGGATATCGATGTTCAACCGCGTAAGGATTAAGTCTTGCACAGAGGTCAATATCGCAGATGTCAAAGTTGGCTACTTCAGAACACACACGACAGAGATACACAAGATCATGGGTAAATGGAGGCGTTAAGCCTTCATCCACCAGGTCTTCAAGCTGCATAGAGTACTCGTCCGTTTTTTATTATGTTCCGTTCAAACGTCGGCAAAGCGCTGCGTTCCAAGAACGACGATTCATGCTGAACGAGAACATCACAGGGCATAGATATGACCTCATTGATTTTCAAGTGGAGACTCTCCGCCAGCTCCCGCACGTTTTCAACGCCGTCGTCAACCAGAATCATGATATCCAGAATTTCTACCACGCCGTAGTATGATTTCAAATCAAAAAACGTTCGTTCTCCTGTCCCGCCACCTGTGGTAAACTGTCACTCTATGAAAACGACCACCCTGCCGATTGCCCTTCTGGACCCATCACCACGCCGGATGGAACTCATATTTCGCCCGGACCGGTTTGAGGAACTACAATCACTGGTGCAACTGAAGCCCGGCCCCGGTGACCCCCACTACCAGAAACCAACGCCGGTAGAGATCGACGCTATCCTCCCGGAGGCCACGTACGTTATCGGTCAGACCGATATGCCCCAGTCCCGGCTCAAAAGCGCCCCCCATCTCAAGGCGATCATCAACGTCGAGGGCAACTTTCTCCCCAACATCGATTACGACTACTGTTTTGCCCGTAACATCCACGTCCTCGCCACCAGCCCCGTTTTTGCGCACCCCGTGGCGGAGATCGGCCTGGGACTCGCTTTAAGTCTTGCCCGGCAGATTCCCCAGGCCGACCAGGCATTCAGACAGGGCCAGGAGTTGTACGGCCTCACCGGAAGCCACTCGGCGGTACTCTTGCGGGACCTCCCCATCGGGATCGTCGGTTTTGGTGATCTCGGCAGAGCACTGCTGGAGCTTCTCAAACCGTTTGCTCCCAGCCACCGGCCGGTCGCCGTGTACGACCCATGGCTCCCGGACCGGATCATCCGGGACGCCGGCGCGGTACCCGTTGGACTCGACAAATTGTTGTCCACCTGCCGGGCAATCTTCGTCGTTGCAGCGGTAACCGACGCCAACGCAGGGTTTCTCGGCGCCAAAGAACTCGACCGAATACCCCGGGACTCCCTGTTTGTACTTCTGAGTAGAGCCGGCGTCGTCGATTTCGATGCCCTTACCAAAAAGGCTCTGGACGGATCACTCAGAGTGGCCACCGACGTCTGGCCGGAAGAGCCCTTCGACAAGGCCCACCCGATCCGCACCGCCGAGACCGCGGTCCTCTCCGCTCACCGCGCCGGCGCAGTCCCGTCAAGCCTACTGGAAATGGGAGATCGAATCGTAGAGGACATCCGCCTGATCAACGCCGGACTGCCACCAATTTCGTGTAAGCGAGGTCAGGCAGAAACGGTGGGAAGAATGCGGTCACGCCCCGTCAAGAAAACCTGAGTCACCAGCCGACCCGTCCGTCTGGTACCTTCCGGCCACCTGCGATACCATAGCCCACCGTGACACCAACCAGAAAAGTTCTGTACACCAACAACAGCGCCATGCTCCTCTACGGACTCTCGGGCGTACTGATTGGACCAACCCTCCCCGGGATGATCTCTACCTTCAACCTGACCATGGGCCAGGCAGGCCTCATCGGCGCCATCCAAAACGCCGGAGGACTTGCAGGCGCACTGATAACCCTCTTCATCGCCGACCGGGTGTCTCACAACAGAACAGCCGTCGTCTCCTTTGTACTGATAGGACTTGCCCTCTTTGCCGTTGGGGTATCACCGACTTACACAACAGTTCTGGTCACAATCGCCCTCACCGGAATCTTTATCCGAATCATGGACGTCATGCTCAACGCAAGCACCGGTGATTTCTCACGCCCCCAACCGGGACAGAACCCAAATTCCGGTAAAGCCATGAGCACCCTCCATCTCTTTTACAGCATCGGTGCCTTCGTCGGCCCCATAGCGGCCCGGGCAATCATGGGAGCCGGCCTGAGCTGGTCACAGGTGTTTCAGTACATCGGACTCACTTATATCGTCGTTGTCGTCGCACGCTTCCGGTGGCTGCGCACCTACAGCCGCATCCACCCGGACCCACCCGCGCCCGCCACGACGCCAACCCCAGAGTCCACGCCACAGCCAACCCCACCCAACGACGCGCCCACATCGCCAACTGCCCCTCACGCCAGAACGGCCATCGTCCTCATGGGGGGCGTCCTCTTTTTCTACGCAATTCACCAGGTCGGCATCAACTCATGGGTCCCCTACTTTCTTGAAACGGCTCGGGGCGCCAACCCCAACATCGCCGGAATCGGCCTCTCGGCGTACTGGATCGGCATCATCCTCGGGCGCTACCTCACGTCCCGCCTGGTGCACCGCCTCGGCGCGAACCCACTCCTGGTCGTCGGATGCACCATTTCCGCCGCCGCCACACTGGCGGCCGTACTCATACCCCATCCCCTTGCAGCCCAGGTATTCTTCGCCCTCGCCGGAGTCACCAGCGGCGCCACCATCCCCCTCGGATACAGCGTCGCCTACGAGTTCAACCCAACCCGCACCGGCTTTATCACCGCCTTCGTCTCCCTGCTCATGCTGGGCGGACGCTTCCTGGGCCCCTGGACCATCGGAATCACCGCAGACACAATCGGCCTCATCGCCGCCATGACCATTCCCGGCTGGGCCCTCCTCTTCGCCGCAGTCCTGGGCGGCCACGTCTGGTTTTACCACCACCGGTTCAGACCGTGTAACCACGCATAATCTCCTGTCTGCCCTCGTTGAACACCACGTACATACCAAGAAGCGTCGCCGCGTACAGATCCGCCGCATCGGCGTCCCGAGTGTAGAGCCGCACACCCCTGTGAATCGTCTCGTTGGCATAAACCAGATTTCGGGACGACAACTCCCCCACATCTACCGACCGCCCCAACCGATATGAAAGGGCATGCGCAAAATCCGCCCGGTCAAGAGCAGAGATAATCGTCCCCGGGACCGGCATCACCGCTACGTCCACATCGCTGTCCGGCCGCAGACGCCCCACAGCCCCGCTCCCCAGGAGATAGACCGCCAGAATTCGTACATCTCCCGACGCCTCAGCCGCCACAGCGTCCCGTATCAACTCCGTTGTCATCACCATTTCCCGTTCAGGCTACGTTCCGACGACCCCATTGTCAACGAGGCCCGCCCGGCAGGTACACCGTCTGCGTTGGAAAGGCAAAGCTGATACCCCGCTCGGCAAAGGCATCGTAGATACCCTGGTTAATGCGCTGCTGAATATCCATGTAGACGTTGTAGTCCGGTGACCCGACGTAATAGACCACCTCGAAGTTCAGACTCCAGTCACCGTAACCGGCAAAGTGGGCCCGGTCAAAAACGGCAAGGGACTCCCCCTCGATAATCTCCCGGATAATCACCGGAACCTCACGCACAAGATCGGCGGCAGTCCCGTAGACAACACCGATCTTAAAGACCACCCGCCGCCGCTCCATCCGCTTGTAGTTCCGCACCCGACTGTTTGTCAGGTCCGAGTTGGAGATGATAATCTGCTCTCCCCCAAGCGACCGCAGACGAGTCGTCTTGATACCGATCTTCTCCACCGTCCCGAGAATATCGCCAAAGATAAGAAAATCACCCAACTCAAAAGGCCGGTCAAAGACGATCACAAAATAGCTGAACAAGTCCCCCAGCAAAGCCTGCGCGGCAAGAGCCACCGCGATACCACCAATCCCAAGACCGGCAACCACCGTAGAGATGTTAAAACCGAGATTCGAAAGAAGAAACAGCACCCCGACAACCCACACAACCGAAACCGCGATCGACCGCAGCGGACGCCAGCGCGAAAAATGGTCATGACTCTGAGTGACACTCGCCCGCTCAAAAAACTCGTTGACGATGGACACCAGAAATCTGATGCTCAAAAGACTGAAAAGGATGACAAAAACACCCGACACAATCGCATCAACCCTGCCGTTTAAATCGAAAATCGTTGAAGCCGAATAAAAACTCCCGATGACAATCGCCGGAAAAACAAAACTCTGCACCATCCGCGGCGCAAAACGGCTCCCCGCCCGCTCCTCCGCCCGCTCTTCCCGGTCCCCCCTGCGCAGCACCGCAGACCCAATCCACCGGACAAGCAGCCCAACCAGAATCCCGCCCCCAGCGACACCCGCCGCCAAAAACCACGTCGACAACGGCCAACCAAGAAAAGTGATATCTATAATAGCGTCCATATCCCTATGATTTTACGAACCACCCCAAAAGTCAAATCCTGAATCCCAATTCCGATCATGAATATTGAACTTGCGTTCTGCCGGCGGACCGAGCTCCGCCGAAATCTACCCCAGCCCACCGATTCAGACCGGCTCACTGGGCGTCACGAGCGTAATCAGGCGGACAGGCGTCCGCCGTCGACAGAACGTAAGTTCAATCAAAAATGCGGGAAAGTTCGTCGGCAAGAGCTGGGCGTTTAGGAAACAGAACGAGAATCTCGTCGGCCACGGCGCCGGCATGGGCGTCACCGGCAACAGAGGCGAAGTTCGCAAGCCCCTCCGCAAGGCGGTGGTAGGCGGGGCGGTTACCGGCGCGCCGGGCTTTTTCATGGAGCACCGCAGACCAGACGGCGCGCACCCGGTCGGGAAAATGGGGATAGAGGTGTGCCGCGTGTTGAGTTACCGTTGCCGGGGCGTCTTCTACGTAGTCCATCAGACAGTCCCACAGGGCGTCCGTTATATAGATCGCCGCAAGGGTGTCGTTCCGTCTCCTCCGCTCCGACTCACCGCCGACGGATCGGATCAGCTCGTCCCGGGCGGCAGGCCACTCGTCGGAGGAGAAGAGCCCCTTGTACGTCTCCAGGTATTCGGTGTCGCCGCCGCAAACGAGTGCTTCAGCAATCGTCCGCGCCCGCACCGCGCCTATGTGCCGGGTTGACCACCGGAGGGTCTGTGCGTCTGCCTCGTCACCGAACTGTTCCATCAAATGCAAAGTCAAAAGCAGGTATTTTTCCTGAAGGTAGTCGTGATCCCACCCGCCGACGGAGGGCAGTGACAAGCGCGCCTCCTGCAGCGCCGCAATAACTCGCCGGTACTCCTGCGGTGTGTGGGCCGTGGCGGCCGCCGCTTCCCAGAGTAAGGCGGTCCAGTCGGCCATACCGCCGAAAAGCCTCTTCTCTTCCGACTGGGATGCGTACTCCACTACCTGACGGCGGATATCGGCGTCGTCGGTCTCGGCAGCGATCGTCTTTATGACGGTCAACGCCTCCTCGACACATCCCCTGAAATTACCACCGCCGTCGTCGACGTCTTCCAGAACGGTCATCGCCTCTTCAAGAACCACGACGGCGGTCGAAAACGCCTGGTCCCACTCATCGTCGGATATGAGTTGCTCCACCCCTTGAAGAACCCGGTAGAACACCTTCACCGCGTGAAAGGCGGCGCGGTAGTCTATCGTGCCCCACCGGTCCCGGAACTGGTCCAGGCTCAGGGCAATCTCTTCACGCAGCTCCAGGGGAAACGTCCCCGTCCGATCATCGTTGTAGACCGTTACGATGTTCAGACCAAAAAGACGGTCATCTTCGGCCCGTTCAAGGATGATCTTCACCAGCTCTTCCCGGGAGAGCCGGGACAGTGTTTTCTCTAGTTTTTTTGTCAGGCCGTCAAAAGGTACATCCCCAGGTGAGCCCGCATTTGAGCTCGCAGAGGGATCGACGCCCAGGCGGGATCTGAGTGTTATCAGTACAGCCGCCTGATGCTTGCAGTGGGGGTGGTAGTCGTAGGGGCAGGTACAGGACAGTTCGGAGACGGTGGGGTCGGCCGTATCCCCGTCCAGCACCACCCGAACGTGGTACATCTCCGCTCCCTCAACCCGGGCGCGGTATTCTCCCGGTCCCGTTCCTGCAAGTTCAACCACCCGGCCTGCGGCGGCGTAATCTCGACCTCGGTGAAAGATGACATCTTCAAACAGCAGTTCGGCCTGAGACAGGGGGATTCGTGTCATGGGCGGATCCTAACAGAAATACCGCTGAAAAGACCATTGCCTTTCCGATCACAGGGGTGTAATATAGTGAATGTTCACTAACTTGATGAAAGATAAGGCGGACGGGGATTATGGATAACGGAGTGTCTAATACGATCGGAAAGATGGAGCGTTATGACCGGCGGGCCCTTACGGTATTTTCCGTGACGGGAATAATCCTCATCGGATTCGGTGAGATGGGGGCATTCTACTTCGGGATGGCCGACCGGCACGGCCTGGGGCCCCTGTTTTTGCGGGTTCTTGTCTACGTTATCGGCTCAACCGTGTTGTGGGACCGCATACTGCGGGAAAAACGCCGTCGGATAGGGTCACTCCTGCGGCGGAACGAGCGCGTCTACAACGGTCTACTCCAGGCGTATGAAGGGGCACTGGGACTCAAAGACCCCTACACCGGCGGTCACAGCCGGCGTGTAGCCGCATATGCGGCGATTATCAGTCGGAGTCTTGAGCTTTCGTCAACAGAACAGGGAAGGATAAAACGGGCGGCGCTGATCCACGACGTCGGTAAGATCGGTATTCCCGATGAAATACTGCTGAAGCCGGGGTCCCTCACGCCGGAAGAGTTCAGCACCGTCAAGAAACACGCCGCCGTCGGTGCGGACCTTGTGGCCGGTATTCCCGTCTTGCGGGATCTCTCCCCGGCGGTACGACACCACCACG
>JBAYPC010000079.1:0-9215 GCA_041677905.1 Alkalispirochaeta sp.
AGTGGGTGCTCGCAGAACCTGCGGCCGGTGGGGGCGGCGCCGTGGGCGCCGCCCCCGCCCCCACCCCCAACCCCGCTATAACCTGGTCCGTCGACGGGACCGTACCCGACAGCGGTATCAGCGCCACCACGTGGCCCGGCCCGATCGGTTGCGCCACCGTCGGCGACGGACGAGAGCTATCACTCGGGCTCAGCGCCGATGGCAGCGCCCAGCTCACATCCGGAGATCTCTCTCTCGCCGGACCGCAGCTCGCCCTCTGGCGCGCCCCGACAGAAAACGACCTCATCCCCCACGTCCCGTCCCAGTTTGTCCAGCCGGGAAACGGGTGGATCGCCCTCGGCCTCAACCGCCTCACCCCGCGGTGGCGGGTAGGAAAGGGTGGCGCTCTTGAGGCGGTCTACCTGCACGGAGATACCGAGCGCGGGCGGATGACGCTCTCGCTCGCCCAGGCTGAGGCCGCCGTTGCCCCAGCGGCCGGTTGGTATCGCCTTGATGTCGTCGTCACGGTCGACAAGAGCGTTACCGATCTCCCGCGCGTCGGCCTCCGGATGGACCTCCCCGAAGGCTTTGAGCAACTCCAGTGGTACGGACGGGGGCCGGTAGAGAGCTACCCCGACCGCACCGCCGGATATCCGGTGGGCCTTCACACCGGCACCGTGACAGAACAGTACGTCCCCTACGTCGTCCCGCAGGAGCACGGCGGCCACGCCGACACCCGCTACGTCGCATTAGGTGGGGCAGGGCACCGCATTATCCTCGCTGCCGGAGCCGGAGAGACCTTCCAGTTTTCCGCCCTGCACACCGCACCGGAAGACCTCGACACCCTCACCCATACCTGGCAGATCGAACCGCGCAAAGAGACGATCCTCATTGCCGACCACTTCCACCGCGGCATCGGCACCGCCGCCTGCGGCCCCGACACCCACCCCCGCTGGCGTCGCGGCGCCGGTGAGTACCGCTGGAGCTGGTATGTGCGGGTGGAGTGAGAGCTCGGAGTAGCCCGGAGGTCAGTGAAACGACAGGAATTTGAGCAAGGACAGCGGGAGAATGCCGTGATTATGCCACGCGTTTGAGACGATCGCTGTCCAACAACCGTTGGCCAAAATTCTTTTGGATGTCGAGATCAATGAGATCGGCCGGGCGCGATAATCTTGTCAATAACTCCCCATATATGGAGAAGAAATCAGCCGGATTGATTCCTCGCACGGCGATATCGAGATCAGACTCGCCCGTTGCGCTTCCATCTGCCACCGAACCAAAGATGAATACTTCGGTACATCCCACCGACTTCAAATAGTTGATTGCGACATCCAGGTCTTTTTCGATTTCAGGAGACAATCCACGGCCGTTCATGTGCTTAAGTATACCACGCCATCAATCAGCTGCGCCATTCACCGGCAAGCAAGAGCCCCCGCATCCCAACCCTGGCTGACAAATCAGAAACGAAGTTCGATACAGGAAATCCATAAGGTCGAACTGACGTTCTGCTGTGCACTGGTCTCGGGGAACCTGGGAATTGGGTTACCAGATCCGGTGGGCGCCGAGAGCGCTTAAGGCCTGATCGATACTGACTACCGGTATGTTTTCGGAGATGCTCTGGGCTGCCAACACACGATCAAATGGATCACGGTGGGCGCCGGGTAAGGAGCCGCCACGGAGGGCGTGACGAGACGTGATCGAGAGCTCCGCAAAACCATCGACAGCTATGCGCTTTTCCCATTGAGTAACGATTTTCCCGCCGGATGGGAGCTTCCCGATCCGGTGTTTGGTTGCAATCTCCCATGCAGAGGCCGCGCTGGCATAGACAACGGTATGTGGATCGCGGAGGAGTGTGAGAACCCGCTGGCTAAGGCGATCTGGCTGTCCCCACCACCACAACAGTACATGTGTATCGAGGAGTACCGTCACCGTTCCCACGCGGCAAGCTCGCTCTCAGGAAGGGGCTCAAAAAACGTGTCGGGAACGTCTTCTACGTATCTGCCAGGCTTGCGTTCTTCAGGCTCTTGGAGTGGGACAAGGCGTGCCCACGGTTTCCCGTCTTTTGCAATGATGATCTCCTCGCCCGCATGGGCACGGTCGATCAACCGCGAAAACGTTGTTTTCGCTTCGTGGACGTTGACAGTTTTCATACCTCGAAGTTAGCCCGTCATCTGGACTAAGTCAACTCTCGTTTTCAGTCTTCACCGTACGGTCAAGAGCTTTTCTTTGCTTCGATCCGCTCTGCAATCCAGACCTTGATGACAGCGATGGCCGATGCATTTGTCGCGCTTCCGGGTGGTGCCGGTACCCTGGAAGAGATGTTTGAAGCGTGGACGTGGGCCCAGCTTGGGCACCACAACAAGCCATGCGCGTTCTACAACGTCAACGGGTTTTACACAAAACTCCGGGACATGGTCGCATGTATGGTGGAATTAGGCTTCCTGAAAGCACCCTACCCAGACATGCTCATTTATACTGACGATCCACAAGAACTGCTCTCTGCAATCCGCGCATACGAAGCCCCTCAGATAAAATGGAAATAATTCGCACTCCAGTATGCAGGAGTGCACGCTGTTCCGTCGCTGCCGGAGAATTGCCGCGAGGGGGATACCTTTGCAAAATAGGACCACTTAACATAGACTATAACCATGAAGAGAATACCAAAGTCGGTGTTTAAACCGCGGGCATTTGAGTTCTTACGTCAGGTTGAGGAGCGGGGCGAGGCGCTGGTGATCACCGATCATGGGCGTGAGGCGGTCCGGATCGAGCCGGTATTGCCCAACGACACGAGCGCCGCCGGGTCTCTGACGGGGACGATCGTTGCCTACGACGCTCCCGAAGAGCCGGCAGGTACCGATGACTGGGATGTGCTGGGATGATTCTCCTGGATACCCATGCGTGGATTTGGCACCTTGCGGATCGATCCGCTTTGTCACAGCCCGCGCAGAAAGCAATCGACCGGGAGTACGAGATAGAGCGTACCGGCCGGGGTCCAACGATCGCGGTCTCCGCGATCAGTGTGTGGGAGCTCTTCCTGCTGACTAAAAAAGGGCGTCTTAAGCTATCGGTGCCGCCGGCAGCGTTTGTGACAAATACGCAGCGCGATACGGCGATGACAATCATCCCGATCGACGCGACGATTGTCCGGCGGAGCGTGGAGCTGCCGGACCTGCACATGGATCCCGCAGATCGGATAATTCTTGCAACGGCGGCAGAAATGGGATGGTCGGTGATAAGTCGGGACGGCAGGTTTTCAGAGTACGCGGTGGCACCGGTGGTGTGGTAAGAAGCAGAATGGTCGTAAATTCATGGCAAGCTGTAAAGGAGCTCCCGACACGCTTGCCGTCCAGGAATCGCTTTGGGCAAAATGGTCGGGCACTGGCGGCGGACCAAGCTCCGCCGTAAGCGGAACCCTCGGGTTCAATCTAAATTCGGAATTTCATGAAAGAAGGAGGAGATGATCGTGGCCAGGAAAGGTTCAGGTAAGCCCATTCCGAAAGTTGAGTTCAGTTTGGACCCTTCTGCCGAAGAGCGTGATCACCTGCTTTTGACGTTGCAGCGCCGTTTTGAGGAACACATGGACCGTCATAAGGGGGTTGAATGGCACAACGTCCGGGCGCGGCTTGAAAATGATCCGGGTAAGCTCTCGTCTTTGTACGCTATGGAACGTACGGGAGGGGAACCGGACGTCGTTGGCTATGATGAGGAGGCGGACAAGTACGTCTTCTTTGATTGTTCCGAACAAAGCCCCCGGGGCCGTAGAAGTATCTGTTACGACGGAGAAGCTCAGACGGTGCGGGAGAAGAAGGGGGTGAGCCCCGCCGGAAACGCGGTTGATCTGGCGGCGGCTATGGGGGTTGAACTCCTGGATGAAGAGCAGTACAGGTATCTGCAGGAACGTGGAGAGTTTGACACAAAAACGGAGAGCTGGCTCAAGGCGCCTGCGGGGATCAGGGCGTTGGGGGGCGCGATCTTTGGTGATCGTCGTTACGGTCGTGTCTTTGTTTTTCACAACAGTGCCCCTTCTTTTTATGCGAGCCGGGGGTTTCGGGGCGCACTTAAGGTGTAGTGTAGTAGGCTCTATTCTGATACTGTGATTACCACTTTTCCCACCGCCTTGCCCTGCTCCATGATGCTTACGGCTTCTGCGGCATGTGCCAGGGGATAGCGGGCACCGATGACCGGTCGAAGGGTACCTTGATCCATGAGTTCAGCGAGCTTCGCCAGATCCGGGCGATTTGCCCTGGCTACGAACATGGTGTACTGTTTGCCACCTTTCTTTGAACGGAGACGACCGAGTAACAGCATCTGCCACGTTCGCTTCATCTCTCCGCCGACAAGGACGTAAACTCCTGTAGGTGCAAGGGACCGGGTGTAGTCGAAGGTAGACCGATAGGCACCTGCGTCGAGTATTACGTCGTAGGTTTCGCCGTTGGTTGTCACGTCGTCTTTAGTATAGTCCACCACGTGATCAGCACCGAGGGAACGTACCATCTCCATTTTGGCGGTACTGCAGACTCCGGTGACGGTGGCGCCCATCGTTTTCGCGATCTGCACCGCAAACATCCCCACACAGCCCGAGGCACCTACGACCAGTACGTTCTGTCCTTTCCGGACTTTCCCGTAGTCCCTCAGACCCTAGAGTGCCGTCTGACCGGCTACCGGCAGGCAGGCTGCTTCCTCAATGGTTGCGTGCTTCGGTATTTTTTCAAAGGCTGACGTCGGCGCACTTACATACTCGGCAAAAGCGCCGCAACCATACCCGGCAAGTTCTCCAAAAACAACATCTCCCGGCGCAAAATCGGTGACACCGTCGCCGACTGCTTCGACCGTCCCGGCTGCGTCCACCCCGGCGGCCTTGATCTTTGGGCGAAATAGCCCGAACCCAAGGCGGATAAGTCGAGGTGTCCCGCGGATAATATGCCAATCTGCTGCGTTGACCGAGGCGGCCCCGATCTTCACCAGCACCTCGCCCTCTCGACCTTTCGGCTTTTCTACTTCCCGGATTTCCAGGATCGACGGCGGTCCGTATTTCGGAATAACGGCAGCTTTCATGTGGGTCTCCTTGCAATCTAAAAATACCATCTCCTCGACGCATCAACTACAAGCATACGGGGAAAAGTTGACTATTGTGGTAATATTACAGCCGGGAGGCACGCGGGTTGACGAACTGTGTTCGAATGATTACAATGGAACACATGAACGTGGCGATGGACGCCGACTGTCTGATCAAACTCACGAAAGCCGGGCTCAAGGAAGCGATCTGTGACGTGTGGCACGTTGTTATCCCGCCGCTTGTTCGGGATGAAACGGTTACGCGCGGACGAGGGCTGCCGGATGCGGAGCAGATCCAGGCCAATATTGATTCCGAAAGGATCATCGTCGCTGAAGGCAATCCCGATGGTCAGATCAAGCACCACATAAAAGGCGAAGACGCTGTCCTGGAGCTCTTTCGTGGAGGTGGCTTTGATGCAATTGCGTCGGACGATGCGCGATTTGTCCGGCGATTGCGGACACTGGCCGTGCCGCACGCGGTCCCGGCCGTTTTGGTTGTCCGTATGTTCCGAGAGCGGGTCCTCACTGTTGAGGAAGCGCTGGATGCGCTGGACGCGTTGCGGGGCCACATCAACGCCGATCAGTACGCCGTCGCACGTGTGATAGTTGCAGGTGAGGAGGGACGATGACCACTAAGACGCTGCGCCTGCCGGAAAATTTGCGGCAAGCTGTACAGGAGCTGAGTGTCGCAGAGCATATAGAAGAAGCCACGGCGATGCGGAAACTGCTGTCGATGGGGTACGAACGGTTCCTGGCGGATCAGTATCGGGCTGGACATATCTCCCTGCGGGAGGTTGCCTCGCGCCTGGAGGTATCTCTCAGTGATGCCCTTGAACGGTTGCAGCATCTCGGAATCACGGGAAATACCGGTGCCGCCGACACTCTTGCCTCTCTGGAATCGCTTCGGCCGGAATAGTCGGGCACTGGCGGCGGACCAAGCTCCGCCGTAAGCGGAACCCTCGGGTTCAATCTAAATTCTGCTTACCCTACCCAGATTCTACGGTATATTAGGATAGGATTCTCAGCGGGCCTATTTTGTGGCAGCTTGGAATTAAAGGAGTTTTTTCACTTGATTGATATACATACACATCTTATACCAAATGTCGACGATGGAGCGGACTCAATAGAGGAAACCCTTCGTCTTGCCCAGGCGGCAGTAGATGAAGGGATAAGTCACACCGTCTTGACGCCGCATCATAATCGCTTTTGGGTAACCAATGAAAAAGACACGGTGCTGAAGGACACTGAGAGGGTCAGAAGGGCCATTCAAAAGGCAAATATTCCTTTGACCGTTTCACCGGGTCAGGAAATCCGGATGAACGATGAGTTTATCGATGAGTTGTTGGCGGGTAATTATCTGTCCATCGACGCCGGGGGGAAGTACTACCTGGTCGAGTTTGCCTGGGGTAGTTTTCCGGCTTTTGGGCGCTCCTATCTGCAGCAGATGGTTGATGCCGACATGATTCCTGTGATTGCCCACCCGGAACGACAACGGACATTTCTCGATGCTCCTGATCTCTTGAGAGAATTAACGGAAATGGGCTGTATTTCCCAACTTACGTCGACTTCTGTTGTCGGCGGTTATTCCGAAGAAATACGTATAGCAAGCCATGACATGATGAAAGAGAATTTGATTCACGTCATTGCATCGGACGCCCACGATACTGTTGACCGACCGTTTAACATGACAAGTGCCTTGGCAGTGTTAGAGGAGGAGTACGGTAGGGCTTACCGGGACAATCTGATTGGAAATGCCAGAAAGATTTTTGAGGGGCAGGCTATAGATCTGTTTATCCATAGTACCGACAATACGGGCTGATACATGTCGAGGTCCCGGCGGTGTGGCGACCCGGTGGCATGACGACTGGCGACCCGGCGGTGTGGCGACCCGCCGGGGTTGGCGTATTACTATTTGGAGCGGGCGGCCGCTTGCACGGCGTCGGCGATTCGGCGCTGAACAGCTGAGATCGCAGAGCGGGCGGTTTGGGCTTTTGTTCCGGCGTCGGCGTAACGGCCTCCGGCCAGGTCGGTTTCCGCTTCGGCGATGAGGCCGGCACTGTCCTGTAACTCACCCGCTGCGGTGGCAAAGTCGAGGGATATATTCTTCACATCGCGGGCAGAAGTAAGGGCACTTTCGGCCTCGGCCAGGAGTGATTTCGCCGCGTTGACGGCAGCCGCCGATTCATCGCGAGCGCGGGTCTGGTCGGTCGCCTCGTCGCTGACGGCCGGTTTGGGTGCTTCGACGGTTTCCTCTGTCGGTGCCTCGGTACATCCGATAACGAGGACCGTCGCAAGGGCAAGTAAGATACTCCGAAATAACACGCTCTTTTTCATATAATGGTCCTTCTTTGATTCATCAGGATTCCTGACGTCTGCTGCATAACCATAATATCGACATAAATCGCCGGTAAGAAAAGGGTTCGTTCTGAGCCGGGGCCCGCGCCGGGGCCCGCGCCGGGGCCCGCGCCGGGGCCCGCACCAGGGACTGACGGAGAATCAATCCTGGTGTATTCTCTGCATCGTGCCCAGAATTAACTCGCTTTTTCGGTTCCTCGTCATATCCGCGATCGCCTTTGTGGTGTCGTGGTGGATGCCGATTGCACCGACTGACCCGCTGCACCAACGGAAACACGACGTCCTGATGGCGTTGAACCCCCCGGTGCCGGTGAGCCCTGAAATACTCATTGTCGAGTTCAACGCAGAAACGGTACCGGACCTCCGCTCGGAAACGGTACAGGCCGAGGCGCTTCTTTTCTTAACCAAAATGGGAGCCGACAAAGCGCTTTTTCTGATTCCAGCGGGGGACGATTTGGACAAAATCCGTATATCCGCCGAACGGGAGCGCACTATCAAACGGCGTTTCAACCGAGAGTTCTCATTGGTCGACGGAAATATAGAAGCGCTTTTTGAAGCAATACTGCGCGGGACGATTCGTCCCGGGGAATCTGAAGAGTTTGTCGGCGAGTTGCGCAGGCTTGTGGCCGAAAGCGAGGAACGACTCCTGGCGGATGTGTTAAGCGGAGACGAAACCGGTCGGAAGCTGCTGGAGCAGGCACAGTCCGTCTTCGGCGCAGATCGGGTTGGCTATGACCTGGGGGATTTTGATATTTCTTTACCGGCACAGAGAGATACGTGGGCCGGCGTCACGTCGCTGTGTATTGCGCCACAGCCGATCGAGGGCACCCTGCCGTTCCGCCGTCTTGATGTAGCGACCGTTCTGGACTACTTCGACACCGAACGGGCAGTTCGGGCACAGCTGGCCGAGATGGAGTCAGCCGGCTATTTCGGTGGAGTCGACCCGGAGAAACGGCCGGCATTTCTGGCCGAATACGTTCTGTCCCGCAGAAGAGAAATGCTCGATAATCCACAGTCATGGTCCGTTTCGAAGTGGCTTGAGGCCGGCGACGCCTACGAAAACGGAATCGATGCTCTCCTGAACGGGTCGACCGAAGGGGACCTCCTTGGTACCCTTCAGTCGCAACGGGCGGAGCTTGAGGGTGTACTGCGGGGCTCTTTTGTCATCATTGCACCCAAACCTGATCCGGCGCGATTACCCGAAGATATCTGGCTCGATCCATCGGAAGGGGAGACGGCGGCAGCCAGGATAAACGGCGTTCTGACTGGCGCCCACGTTCTGGTGCCGACCGGTGAACCCCTGCGGCTCCTGGCTTTTTTAGCGGCGGTAGCCGTTGCGGGAGTTCTATCGTTACTCACGCCGATCGCCGCCGTAGCCGGGACCCTTGTCGCTGCCGCCGCTGTTCTCGCCGGGGTAGTCGTGCTTTTTCTGAGGACCGGCATCTGGATCGATCCGATCTACCTGGCCGTTGCGTTTGGGGTAACCGCAGCGGCGGCAATTCTCGTGGGTGCCGTATTCCGGGTTCGTGTAGCGGGAAGGCTGCAGGGAAATCCGGCATATCGGTTCCCGAAACGTCTGCTGAATTCGCTGCTGACCCGTGGTTTCAGGACCGCCGACATAGAAGGTAAGTACCGAGCCGCAGTGGTCGCCGTTCGATACGTCGGTCAACCCCTCGTTCCAGACGATTTTCTGGAAACTGTGTCGAGAGAAATAGTCGATCTGAACGGCGTCATTCTCGGCGCCGACGGGCCGGTCGTCATAGCCGCCTTTGGAACCCCCATCGACGGCCTTAAGAGGTTCCGCAACCGTTCCTTTGCCCGGACCG
>JBAYPC010000080.1:0-9165 GCA_041677905.1 Alkalispirochaeta sp.
TATCCCGGCGATTAGAAAAGCTGTCGCCATAAGAATGGTCATAATCGGTGATACTATCAGGGAACCGTTTGTGGTTCCAGCACACCGGCGGAACCTTTTTGGTCCCGTCGGTGTCCGAGGAGGCGCATCCCGTTGAGGATCACCACCATGACCGAAGCTTCGTGAATCAGCATGCCACCGGCCATGTGCACCTGCTGGAAAAGCACACCGGTCAAGAGAGCTGCAACGGTCACCAGGGCAATAACCACGTTTTGCCGGATATTTCCCCGAGTTCGTCGTGCAAGGGACAGCGCACGGGGAATCAGTCCAAGGTCATCCCGCATGAGGGCGATGTCGGCCGTCTCAAGGGCGATATCCGTGCCGGCTGCACCCAGGGCAATACCGACATCTGCCGCCGCCAGGGCCGGAGTGTCATTGATGCCGTCGCCTACCATAGCGGTGATATAGCCTTCCGATGAGAGCTGCCTGATCACCTCAAGTTTTTCCTCCGGAAGCAGTTGACCATGTACCTCGTCAATCCCCAGTTCTGATGCTACCCGCGCCGCCGTGTGCCGGTCATCTCCGGTCAGCATTACAATCCGTTCTATACCGGACGCCCGGAGGTCCCGGATGGTCTGTTTTGCGTCCGGTCTGATAGGATCGGCCACGGTGATGGTCCCCAGTGGTTCCAGGTCCCGGGCAACGTGAACGACCGACCCTGTTCCCTCGTCCTGTCCGGGACGCTCCCCGTCTGACACAGGCCAGTTGACACCCTGTTCATCCATGAACGCCCGGTTACCCGCCAGAATACGGTGGTCACCGAACTGCGCTTCAATACCACGCCCCACGTGTGCCTTTGTACTGTCAGGATACGCCGTATCTGAGTCGATATCCGCTTTCAGCAAAATAGCTCGGCCGATGGGGTGCTCCGAGCCCCTTTCGGCAAGGGCCGCCCAGTAGAGGACGTCCTCAGAACCGAACTGATCAACCGCGACAACGTCGGGGTGTCCGGCGGTAAGGGTACCGGTCTTGTCAAACGCAACGGCCGAGACCTTTCCCATCTGTTCCAGGTGAGCGCCACCCTTCATCAGGATGCCCTCCCGTGCGGCCCCTCCGATACCGGCTACAATTGAAACCGGAGTCGAAATAACGAGTGCCCCGGGACAACCTATGACCAGAATCGTCAGCGCGAACCGGACGTCCCTGGTAATGAAGAAGACCGCCAACGACAACAGGATAATGGCCGGTGTGTACCAGCGGGAAAAACGTTCCATAAACCGTTCAGTCGGCGCCTTTTCCTCCTGAGCTTCTTCAACACGGTGAATAATACGTGCGAGAGTGGTATCTCCACCGACACGAATGACCTCTATGTGGAGCATCCCGCTCTGGTTGAACGTTCCGGCGTACACCGGGTTATCGGCAACCTTCCGGGGTGGGTAGGATTCACCGGTAATGGTGCTTTCATCAACCCGGGAGGTCCCGGACAGAACTGTTCCGTCGACGGGTATGCGTTCACCCGGCCGCACCACTACAGTTTCTCCTACCTCAACCGCCCCGATCGGGACTTCAACCTCTTCATTGTCCCGCAGGACCGTCGCCTGTGCCGGGGCCAGCTTTACCAGGTCGCCTATGACGCGTCGCGTCCGGGCCATCGTCCGAGCTTCCAGAAAACCGCCCAGATTGAACAGGAAAGTCACCGCCGCCGCCTCCCATTGTTCGCCAATGAACAGCGCGCCGACGGCGGCGATCGTCACCAGCACCTCAATGCCGACGTGTCGGTTGGCCAGTGATCGGAACGCCGCCAGGGTAACCGGGATTCCCGCGATGATCGCTGCGGTGGTCATAAGAACTGCTGAGGCGACTGGAAACGTTCCTGTCCACCGAAATATCAGAGATACCAGGATAAGCGACCCCGAAAGAGTCAGTGACTCAATTCCATGTTGGGTGAACCTGGTGATGAATTTGCCGGCAGTGTTGCCGGCTTTTCCGAATGGTATCGCAAGAGTTTTCATATTGCAGAGACCTCCGACTCGTATCCGACTTCGCGGACGGCAGAGATAAGAGCGTCCTGGGACGCCGTCGTCTCGTCGTGAACGACCTCGATCCGGCCGGTGTTAAACCGCACTTTTGCCGTCTCGACACCCGGAAGCCCGGTCAGCCGTTTTTCAATTTTGACGATGCAGGACGGGCAAGACAGTTCGTTGCTTCTCAATACAGTTTTCATTTCTTCCTCCTATGGACTATTCCTTACGGAATGTTTATGGCCATAGGGTACGGGCATCGGAAGGGGAGAACCATGCGCTATATCAATTAACTGCACTTATCTGATAAAAACGGTACGGAAATGTTCTGAAATGATCTGGAAAGTTCTCGATTGATCAGAAAGTCTCGGGAATCAGCTCTTCCAGCGCTTCGGCGTCGGTAACGGCAATCCACTCCCGTCCCGTTTCCACAACTCCGCGCCGGCGAAAATCACTGATGATACGACTGCAGGTTTCAGTGGTCGTACCCGCCATAGAGGCGATCTGCTCTCGTCGGAAAGACGCTCCAATCAGAGTTTTTCCCTCCCACGGCCGTCCCAGCTTGTCCGCCAGCCGCCGAATGACCCAGGCCACCCGGACCTCTGCCGAATAACCTCCCAACTGGGTCACCAGTTCCTGGGAAAGGCGCAGGCGGTGGGAGAGAAACTCGATTGTTTTCAGGGCAACCGGTGGGTATTCGGTGATTATCGACCGAAACCGTTCCGCATCTATCCAGAGAGCGCAGACGGTACTTCCGGCAACGGCGTTTTCAGAGTAATAAGGCGGCCCAAACCCGGCTACAGAACCAAACGTCTCTCCTGAGGTCAAGATATCAAGTACGATCGTTTCGCCCTCGTCGGTTGTTCTGGTCAATGTGACAACGCCGAGGGCATTCAGACAGAACCGTTTAGCCGGCTCGCCCTCCCGCAGTATGACCTCCCCGTCGGTATACCCGGATTCGGAGAATTGATCGGTGATGTGCGTGATAGCCCGAGAGTCGAGGCCTTCAAAAAGGGGCAGCCTTGCGATCAGCTGTTTTCGGTAATCGTAGGTACACGCGTCTACTTCGATGTGGGGCGGCACCACCGGTGATCGGCGACGTTCTTTCATGACCAGAACTCCAACCGGTTTCCCTCGGGATCGTGGATGTAGAACGCTTGGGAACCCCATATGGTCCGCATGGGACCCGGCTTCGGGGCGACATCGTCCGTATCCAGACGACTCCGGATGGTCTCGGCATCATCAACGAGAAAACTGACCGTAACACCGCCTCCACCGGCAGATTTTACAGTTGCCCGTTTCTGGTCGGCCACGCTCAGCGTTGCCCCCCGGTTCAGCTGAAACTCCACAAACCAGTCCCGGCTCATGACCGGGACCAGACCAATTCGTTCCCGGTAAAACGACACGGTCTCCGACCACTTGCTGCAGTACAGGATGGTGTTACTCCGTCTTATTCTGATGTCCATTCATGATATGGTACTACTCTGCAGGTACACAGGACAACCGATACACCCGTGCCGACACGCTGCCGACAATTGACCACATGAACTATGTCCATTAGTGTATATACACTAACTGACCGTAAAGGAAAAGTACTTATGTACGACATAATTGTGATTGGAATGGGCCCGGCGGGCATGGCCGTTTCCGCAATGGCGGTGAAAATGGGTCTGTCCGTGCTTGGAATCGAAAAGAACAAAGTCGGTGGAGAGTGTCTGAACTGCGGTTGTATTCCCAGCAAAGCCTTGCTGAAGGCCGGGGAAATGCGGACCGTTTTAGACCATCTTTCGGAATTTGGGATAGAATCAACTGAAAAACCTCCGGTAGACGATCCGCTGGCTATAGTCCGGAGCAAAGTGGATACCATCAGCGGTCCGAAGACGATGAAGGCCTTTGAAAACGTTGAGCTCGTCCTTGGAAAGGGTAGTGCTCGCTTTGTCGGTCGTCGTACCGTGGAAGTGGACGGCACGCAATACCGGGGAAAGCGAATCTTTATTGCAACCGGAACGGAGCCGCTGATTCCCCCAATTCCCGGTATTGAAACGGTAGACGTGCTGACAAACGTCAATCTCTTTGAGCAGAGAGAGATCCCGGAAAGCCTGATGATAATTGGCGGTGGAGCCATCGGAACGGAAATGGCCCAGGCATTCAAACGGCTTGGTTCAGAGGTGATTCTGGCTCACCTGGACAGACACCTTATACCGGCCGGAGATGAAGAAGCGGCACAGGTGCTCCAGCATAGTCTGGAACGGGAAGGTGTGAGAGTCTTCAACGAGACTCGGATCAACGGTGTGCAGCAGAAAGGCGACCGGATAGTGACCGAAACATCGGCCGGTACTTTCACCACCGAAAAGCTGCTGGTTGCGACGGGCCGGAAACCGGTTCTGGACGAACTGGAGCTTGAAAAAGCAGGAGTCAACTACACCCGAAAAGGTGTTGTTGTAAACAGCCGTCTACAGACGACGGCTCGTCACGTATACGCAGTCGGTGATTGTAATGGAATCAGCATGTTTTCTCACGCAGCTATGCATCAAGGCATGCTTGCTCTCATGAACGCCATCAATCCGACACCTTTTGGCAAAAAGAGGTACACCCGGTATCCAATTCCCTGGACCGTTTTCACAAAACCGGAAGTTGGACAGGTAGGCATGACCGAAACGGAGGCTATCGCGGCGGGTATCAAATACAGGGTGGTCGTTTCCCGCTACGCCGACTATGGACGGGCGATTGCCGACGGACAGCCTGAGGGTTTTGTCAAAGTAATCACCGACCGGAGGGGACGTGTCCACGGCGTAACCATTGTTGGAGAGGCGGCAAGTGAGTTGATTCACGAATGGACCATGGCAATTCAGTTCCGACACAGTCTGTACGATATCATGATGATGCAGCATTCTTTCCCGACGATTTCCCTTATGAACAAACGGGTTGCCGAAAACTGGATGATGGAACTCATTGAGGCGCCGTGGATCCAAAAACTGATTCGTCTGTTTGTATAGTCCTCGAATAGAGTGTTACCGGACCGGCGTATATGAAACGGGCCACGTTGTGGTAAGTCTCCGGAAGCCGAGGTTTTGCAGAATTGGGCGGCTCTCCGGCCCTGCGTCGACGACCAGATACCGGATACCCCGAGTCCGCGCCGCCTCTATCCGTGCGGTGACCAGATTGCGGTAGAGCCCCCGACGCTGGTACTCGGGAATGGTACTTCCACCGTACAGACCGGCAAAGGGAGCATCACCGAAGTAAAGGGTCCAGGCGGCGCTGACCGGCGTTCCCGCGTCTGTTATGACAAAGAACGCTATCGATTCGGGGTCTTCGGTCATGCGGGCGACCAGTTCATCCGCCAAAGGGTGGTCTTCAGGATCGGGATCGTCGGCGGTCTTCCCGGAATCAAAGCTGAGAATATCGATAGCAGCCCGTTTTTGTACTGCCCTCAGTACCGTTGGTAGGACCGTCGGATCGGTAACGCGGTGCAGCGTGAAAGCTCCTCCGGGCATGCAGGCCCTGTGGCGGCGCGACCGTGGGCCGCTGCCGGGGGAAAGCTGGTCCGGCAGGTCATCAACGTCCAGAATCATGACCGTCTCTTCCGGTTCAACGGTGTAACCGTGACCCGCCAGAATCGACGAAAGGCCTTCCGGCCGGTCGGTGTCAAAGACTTTCCACTCAAGGGTGTGCCCCAGGCGACGAAAGTAATCCGATTCCCGCACCGCTATCGCTCCGATTTCATCGTCCGACAGTCCCTCCAGTTCAGAGTAGAGAATGAGACTGTTGGTACCTCGTTCGTTGATGTACCGCACCACCGGAGGGGATTCTTCCCGACGGAAACCACTTTCGGTGAGGTCCTTGCGGAGGTATCGGGTGTAGAGTTCTATAAGGTCACTGAGTTCATCCTGGTCGATTTCGTTGGTATCGGCCCGTCGGTCGAAGATAGAAGCAAATTTCATAGGGATAACATACCAAAATCACGAGACATCGTCACTTTAATGGTTATTAGAATACTATAATAATTGTTGTTATGTACATTATTAATTGAAAATAACGCCTTTCGGGTATATCCTTGTAGAGAAGTACTTTCCATACAAGGAGCAACTTACAATGGCCAAGAAAATTATCGTAATCGGTGGTTCTGCGGCAGGACCAAAATCGGCGGCCCGGGCACGGCGGCTGGCCGACGACGCCGAAATTACCGTTATCCAGAAATCCCACGAACTGTCCATGGCTTCCTGCGGCTTTCCCTACTATGTGGGAGGCTTTTTTGACGATAGAAATCAGTTGTTAACCACCCCCACCGGAGTCGTTCGGGATCCCTCCTATTACATGAAGGCAAAGAACATCGTCGCCAGGACCGACACCGAGGCCGTTGCAATCGACAGAAAGACAAAAGCGGTTACCACCAAAAACCTTCTTACCGGCTCTACCGACACGCTGGCCTACGACAAACTCATCCTTGCCATGGGAGCTACTCCGCGAATGCCCCCAATCCCTGGAATAGACCTGGACGGCATAACAACTCTCCAGTCGATGGCCGACGCAGATTTTTTGCGAAAAGTCTGGGATGAAGGAAAGATCAAGAAAGCGGTCGTCGTAGGCGGAGGGCTGATCGGGATTGAAACGTGCGAAGCGCTGCAGCTAGCGGGCATACAGATAACGGTCGTAGAAATGCTGCCCCAGATTCTCATGTTTCTCGACTGGCAGTTTGCGAAAATACTTGAAAACCACGTCAAGGCCAACGCCGCCGACGTCATTACGGACAACGCCGTTGCCGCCTTTCTGGGAGACGACCAGGGCAAACTGCGTGCCGTGAAACTGGCCAACGGTGACGAGATTCCGGCTGAACTGGCTGTCGTCGCAATCGGAGTCATACCAAATACAAAACTCGCAAAAGACGTCGGAATAAAAACAGGGAAGACCGGCGGGATTATTGTGGACGAGTACCTCCAGACCAACGATCCGGACATCTACGCCGTCGGCGACTGCATCGAAATCCCCCACCGCTTGAGCGGTCTCAATGTACACGCTCCCTATGGAGACCTGGCCAACCTGGAAGGCCGCGTCGCCGGAGAAAACGCCGTTATGGGTAACGTGGCTACATTTCCCGGAACGATCCAGACCGGTGTCTGTAAGGTCTTTGACTTCTCTGCGGGGTCTACCGGTCTGTCCGAGGCTGCCGCAAGAAAGCTCGGAATTGATGTTGAGACCGTTGTATCCTCAGGCCCGGATAAACCCGATTTTATGGGCGCCCGCGTTCTAATCAACAAAATGGTCGCCGAAGCCGGATCGGGAAAACTTTTGGGTTTTCAATGCATCGGTTTGGGAGATGCCAGCAAACAGATCGGCATGGCAGCAATGGCGATCCTGGGAGGGCTGACCGTCAATGAGCTTGTGAATGCCGATCTGCCCTACGCACCGCCGTTTTCCCTGGCGATCGACAACATCCTTGCCTGTGCCCACTCTCTGCAGAACAAGATGAGGGGGATCATGCACGGTCTTTCCGCCGTGGAGGTCAAGGCAAAACTCGATGCCGGCGAGAAGCCCTTTATCATCGACTGCCGGGCGCCGGAAGAATGGGAACAGATGCGCCTGGGTATCGGCGAACACCTCATTCCAGTTGGTGCGCTCCGCGGCCGGTTGAACGAACTGCCGAAAGACAAAGAGACTGAGATCATCAGCTACTGCAAGATATCGCTGCGCGGGTACGAAACCGCCCGGATTCTGGCGGCCAACGGATATACGAACGTTAAAGTTATGGAAGGGGGAATCGTCGCCTGGCCGTACCAACGCGAGAAATAGACAAGCCGGCGAAAACGACCTGACCCGGCAGATACTTTCCTGCGCCAATTGGCCAACCGTAGTACAATCCGGTGTATCATGACGGATAAAAAGAAAGATCTGCCGGCAGGCTTTTACAAGACTACCTTTATGATCGGTCTGGGCTTTTTCACCATGGGCCTTATGGACCCGCTGTACGACAACTACATACCGGTCTTTCTGGACGGGTTTGTGGCGTCCCGCGCCGTGATCGGGGCCTTGATGACCATAGACAACATCATGGCTCTCATGCTGATACCTCTGGTGACCGCCTGGAGTGACAACGCCCGTACCTCTATTGGGCGGCGAATGCCCTTTGTAACCGTATTACTCCCCTTAAGTGCGGTGACCTTTGCCCTGCTACCCTACGCGGGAACGGCAACTCTCGGGGTTTTTGTCATCGCTCTGGTGGGATTCAACCTGTTTAAACAGTCTGCCCGGGGACCGGTAGTTGCTCTGATGCCGGACACCATACCCAATGAGTACCGAAGTGAGGCAAACGGCGTTATCAACATGATGGGCGGCATCGCTGCCGTCGTTGGTACGGTCATCCTCGCGCCCATGATGGACCTCAGACTCGTCCTGCCGGTCTTCGGTGATACGTCCCGGCGACTGCCGTTTCTCGTCGCAGCCGGTCTCATCGTCACCGCAACGATCCTGCTCCGTCTGACCGTCCGGGAAACACCCATTCAGGACCGGACCGACCGTCGGACGCCGGTTTTGCAGTCCCTGCGGGCCGTATTCACCCAGGAAGATAAGGCCGCCGTCTATATTCTTGTCGCTCTGTTTCTATGGTTTTCTGCCTACGGAGGCATGCGGCCGTTTATGACCCTCTACGTCATAGAGTACCTTGGTCTGAGCGAAGGTATTGCAGGGTTATCCACCGGGCTGTTCGCAGTGGGTTACCTCCTCTTTGCCGTACCCAGCGGCATGATCGCCCATCGGATCGGCCGTAAACGGACGATCCGTATAGCCCTCATCAGCATGGCCGTACTGGCCTTTCTGATGTACAGCCACGAAACGTGGACGCTGCGAATCGGCGCGTCCCCGACTTTTGCGGTAGCGACGTTCTGGGGCCTGCTTTTTCTTTTCGGCATGTGTTGGGGTGCCGCAAACACCAACAGTTTTCCCATGCTCTGGCAGATGGCCACCCTCGACAACATGGGGGCGTATACCGGCGTGTACTACGTCTTTTCCCAGGCTGCAGCAATCATCACACCACCGGTCACCGGTCTCATCGTCGACGCCGTCGGATTCCGATCAATTTTTGTCGTCGCGTCAGTGGTCATGGTGGCATCGTTCCTGGTTATCGGGAGGGTCCGGGGCGGCGAAACCGCCCGGACGAAAGAGACAGCGTAGA